>JBPCTU010000354.1:0-2807 GCA_051011515.1 Acidimicrobiales bacterium | reverse complement strand
TGCTGAAGGAGGAGTGCGAGAGCGGCCGAATCGGCACGCTTGGAAAGCGTGTGAACCGCAAGGTTCCGTGGGTTCGAATCCCACCTCCTCCGCGCCGGTGTTCGAGCTGTTCAGGAGCCTGCAGAGGGGAGGTCGCATCTCCCGGGGCTTGTCGCCCAATCGGCGACTGATAGCCCATTCGAGCGGCGTCCCATGGCAAGCGCCGCTATCCGTCGCCGGCCGACCCCAGTCAGCGGTGGGCTAGGTTCGCAACTGCCCGGTCAAAGGTTGAACGTTTAACCGCACGCAAGTAGTTCCGCACTGTTGCGGTCGGCTCTTGGGCTTCAGGGCTGTGCTGCACGGCATTGTGGTGGGGGCCTTTTGGTCGGCTATCTCTGACCGTGCGAGTGCTCAGAGGTTGCCGAGTTCTCCAGCTACCTCGAACCAAGTGTTCACGAAGGCTTCGGCTCCCTCGCCGACGTGGTACACCTCCCAACAGAAGTCTTCGAGAATCTGGTCGCCGCGTGCGATCAGCCTCTGCATATCGGGGGCCATCACGAGTTCGAGGAGCTGATCGTGCTCTCCTTCGACGGCCAAGATGTTCCCGGCGTGCCCCTGCCCCATCCACCACACCGGGGGCTTGCACCGGCCGCTCTGTGCATGAGCGCCCCAATGGGCGTTTGTGTCTGCAGCGAACTTCATCGCGTCGTTCTCGCGGCCAGGTACGACTCCCCGCCACCGAAACTGCAGCGCTGTCTGCATTGTGAAGCCTCCTCTTTCCTCCGACCTCTCACGCGCAACCGGCACGACGAGTCCGCCGACGCAGAAGTCTTCCTAGGCCAAGAATCGACCCGGATCTGCCACAGGGCCAGGGCCTTCCGTCCCTTCCTGCTCGACGGCGTAGCGCGAAAGAGCACGTCCGCAACCAGTGGGGCGACATGATGATGTACGCACACAGCCGAGTCCGATTCGACTCGCCTCCGGCTCGCTCGACAACGCTCTCAACGACCGGGGTCATTAGCAGCGAACAGACACGGATCGCATGCGCGATTTCACCGGTCCAGGAGCAGTCAGCCGCATGCCTGGTCTCGAAGGTTGGGCCCTCCCGCGTCCCGCAGCTAGCGACTTTGGACCCTGGATCACGCCGGCATTACCGCCGAACATGGCAGCACCCGAGCAGTATCGGTTGGACGGTTGATAGGAGAGCAACGTGGCGAAGTATCTCTTTCGAAGCAACTACTCGCCAGACGGGCTGAGCGGTCTGATGCAGGAAGGCGGTTCAAGTCGACGTGCGGCCTCGGACGCCGCTATTGAATCCGTAGGTGGGACATTGGACTGCTTCTACTACGCGTTCGGCGATACAGACGTGTTCTTGATCTGTGATCTGCCAGACGATGCGAGCGCCGCTGCGTTGTCCATGCTGGTCAATGCGAGCGGCCTGGTCAGTGGCACGATGACATCGCTAATGACGGCCGAGGATATGGATGAAGCCGCTGCGAAGTCACCGTCGTACCGTCCGCCGGGAACTGACGACTGACCTCAACACACATGGGTCGGCACAACAATTGGACCGACCTCCTCATCGCCATCCGGCTCACACAACGGCAGCGTTCGCTGCGGACCTCAGCACCGGCGATATCGAGCACCTCGAGTGCGCCAGTACGACGGTGACAGCCGAGCGACAGTCACGGCCAGGTCGGCGCGGAGCGTTTAACAGCGCTCAGCAAGCGCCGCAGTGTTGTGCCTCCCTGGGGCGTCCCGGGCCACACTACCGGAGTGTCCGAAATTCGAAAGCTCACGACTGATCAATGGCCTGTCTGGCGCGACGTTCGGTTGCGGGCCCTTGAGGAGGACCCAGCTGCGTTCGGCTCGACGCTGGCGGACTGGTCGGGCAGCGGTGATTCGAAGGAACGGTGGAGCGAGCGCCTCGACAATGTGGCGGCCAACTTCGTTGCCTTCCTGCCGGGAGGCCCGGTTGGCCAGGTCTCCGGTGGCCGAACCGAACAATCTGCCCACGTGGAACTGATGTCGATGTGGGTGGCCCCGGAGGCTCGTGGGACGGGCGTTGGCGATGCCCTGGTCGAAGCCGTCGAACGGTGGGCCCGAGAGTTGGGCGCAGAGTCTGTGGCCCTCTCGGTCAAGGTCGACAACCGTCCTGCCATTCGTCTGTACGAGCGGAAGGGTTTCGCCCGAGCCAGCACCCCAGCGCGTGACGGCGAGTACGAGATGGTTAAGAGCTTGAGGTGAGAGCACGTCGCGGCCGGCGAGTGGCTGCAGGGGTCGACAGCATCAAAGCCAAGGGCGAGACCGTCGCCGGCACGAGGCTGACCTTCCGATCACGGGGGTAAGGACCGGACAGCCACGTTTCTTGACGTCGAGCTTGGCCGCACCCTCACACTCCGGTCGGCCCAGGGTGGGGTAACCGCCGACTACCGCAACCGGCTCGAGCCGGTCGGCGAGGAACGGAGCACGGCGAGTCTGGTTGCCCTGTGCCAAACCAGCGGGCAGCGGACCGTGATCGGCCCCTTTATGCGGCTGGCCATCCGGCGCACCGACTGTCCGCGGATGCAGAAGCTCAGTGCCGACGGCGAGCAGCGTTTCGGGTGGCCGGATTGCGGTCCATTGGCTCGGACACGTGCCCCGGGGCTTACATGGCGGCCTCGATGTCCATGGAGATCGGGGCCCACTCGGTGGATCAGCTTGTGCTCCGGGCCTCATCTCGTTGCCGTGGAAGCCGATCGAAGGAGGAGCTGGAGGTGCTTGGTATGGAGAATCGCAGAGATGTCCGTCGGATTGATCTGAGCAGCAGCCCGTGCACGGTGCAGGCC
>JBPCTU010000353.1:0-5429 GCA_051011515.1 Acidimicrobiales bacterium | reverse complement strand
CTTGTGCAAGTAGCAGGTACGTTCGGCGATCTTCATCAGATGCTCGAACGTCGAGTCGTCCTCGTCGCCGCTCAGGAACAGATGGGTGTCAGCGGGCTCGGCGCCTCCCCGGATGCCGCCGTCGTCGACGGCGAGTGTGTACGGCGTGTACTGGACGAGGCGAACCCCGCGGATGGCCAGCTTCTGGTACTCGATGTAGCGAGACAGTTGAGTCATGTAGCAGAACCCGACTCCGGCCGAGAGCAGCGCGAGGCCCGAGGGCGCCATGTCACTCTCGAGACGCTCGTCGGACTTCAGCGCGAAGTTGCTCGCGCCTGGCATGCCCAACACCACATCGGTCTCGGTGGCGCCGGCGTCATCGATGAGCCTGCTTCGTCCGATGACCGGTCGGATCTGCGGAGTGGACATGTCACCAGGAGCGATCTCTGGCACACCCTCCGACTTCTCGCCGGTCTTGTAGATGAGGTCGGGGAACGTTTCTGTGGCCGCCAGGGGCGCGGGAGCCCTCGAGTAGGTGACGTACGGATCGGGAGCGTCGTCTGGCCCCGACTGGAGCATCGTCGTCACGTTCCGTCGTCGTCCATTGACGTAGATGGCAAACCTGTTTCGCAGCGGTCTTCGCATGAGGGCGAGAGCCGGCGAAGCGTCGACGGCGTCGGCCACGAGCTTCTGGAGATCTGGCAGTGGGGATGTATTGGCGAACGTCACGTCGATCACGGCTGGCTCGGCGTATCCCTCGCCGGTCCCCTTGAAGAACGAACCGGTCATGAAGTAGCCCGTGTCGAGCGACAGCGTCATGCCGGAGACGTCGATGGAACGCTGGTGGGCCAACGAGACGATCCGATTGCTGAGGTCGCCATGGAGGCCAGCGTTGAAGTAGCCAAGCGGGAACGGGGCAAGGTCGGTACCGCGAAGATGACCGTCCTCGTCGGTGGTGACCCGCCACGAGCTACCACCCTCGCCCTCGCTGACGACGCCTTCCTTCTGGTGACCTTCGAGCCGTCTCGCCTCGACCTTGATCACGTCTCTTGCCGACGAGGTTCCAAGAACCCGTGGTCGAGCGGAGCCCTCCTCGACCTTGAATCCGAGCGGATACCCGAGCTGTTCGATACTTTCGACCTCAGTATTCATCGAAGAGCCTTTCGTCTCGGATTTCGAAGCTCTTCGACGAGACCGGCCATGACACATGCGTAGGTGATGTGACACAGCCAAGTACGCGATGCCTCGTAGGTGTCCATGTCCTTGATACCACGTGAGATGTCGAGCGCAGGCATGTAGCCGCCGAACGCCAATGCCCAGATGCCAGTTCCGAAGGCCACGCCGTGGACGAGTGGCTTGATGCCGCGATTGCGCATGGCGAGCGCAAAGATCACGCCCCAGAATCCACCAAAGGCGAGATGGCTGACCTCCCCGATGCGGACCTGCAGCTCCTTGTCGAGTGGTTCTGCGTCGGGCTGGAACGTCGACCGGCCCTTCTCGACCACCTTCTCGTAGTGCGTCGCGCCGATGATCTTCGTCGGCTCGACCATACGGCGCATCGTGAAGCTGACCCCGGCCATGCCAACAACACCAAACACCCCAGCGACGAGTCCTCGGAGCGCGGTGATCATCGGATCGTCCACTCGGCGGTGACGGCTGAGCCGGCGTCCCGGAAGAGGTTCATGACCGGGCATCGCGCCTCAGCGTTGAGCGCCAGTTTGTTCATGCGTTCCTCGGACTCCTGGGTGTAGATCGTCACCTTGATGTCGACGGTGTCGAAATACGGTCGGAAGCCAGGAACGCCCTTCGGTCCGCGCAGGTCAACGGTTCCGGCCGCGTCGATCTCGACGCCCTCGTAGTCGAAGTTCATCGCGCTGGCGACGTTGTGGATCATGACGCACTTGCACCCGACGAGCGCGGCGAGGACGGTCTCGAGCGGGGTCGGGCCGGTCTCACCGCCACCGGAGCTGATCGGCTCGTCGGTGATCGTCACCGGGTGATTCCCGATCGTGACCTCCGTTCTGGCGGTGGCATCGTTGACCGCGTGCACCGAGCGCACGGCGATGCGCTCCGTGTCGGGATCGAAGAATGGTGCGACGCGATCGTCGTCGCTCAGGTCGGGTCGGTCTGTTGTCTCCATGGTCAAGTCAACCAATCTCTCTACGATGGGGGAGTATCGAGGGCGGCGAGGACGCGTTCTGGGGTGAGGGGAAGATCGCGTAGCCGCACGCCAACCGCGTCGAAGACGGCGTTGGCGATGGCGGCCGCCATCGGGCCTTGTGCGGCCTCGCCACAGCCGAGCGGTCGCTGATCCGGCCGATCGAGCAGAATCGTCCGAACAGGAAACGATTCGGAGAATCGCAGGATCGGATACGTCTCCCAATCCTCGCTGATGATCCCGTTCGGATCGAGGCGGACCTCTTCCTTGAGCGTCCAACTCGCGGCCTGTACGCAGCCGCCTTCCAGCTGATTGCTGACGCCGTCGGCGCTGATGATCCGACCGGCATCAGCCGACAGGGTTGCCCGCAGAATGTCGATGGCACCGGTTGCCCGATCCACCCGGAGCTCGACGAGGGCGGCGAGGTAGGTCTGGGCGTTCTTGTATCGGGCGAACGCAAGGCCTTGACCGTGGTCGGGGGCGGTGGAGTCCTTCAGCGCCTCGGCCGCGACGGTTTCGATCACCGCTGTCGCCCTCGGATCGTCGAGGTTGGCGAGGCGGAAGTGGATCGGGTCGACGCCGTGCCCGTGAGCCATCTCATCAATGAATGACTCGATGGCGAAGATGTTGGCGAACGCCCCGAGACCTCGGAGCGCCGATGTCCGGATTGCCGTGCTCTGGGCGAGGTGAACCCGGACGTGGGTGTTCTCGATCGAATAGAGGGGGTCGGCGTTGCGATGCGCCCCAACGTGCCGGCCTGGCATCGGCTCGGGCCGCGGGCGCTCCATCGGCGCCTCGAGATGCCATCCGGCCAGGAGATTGGTCGAGCCATCGTCCCGGCGGCGTGGCCGCGTCGAATGCGAGTAGCTCCAGCTCTCGAGGCCGAGCGCGGCGATGGTCTCGTCCTCAACGTCACCCGACAGCCTCACGATCATCGCCGGCCCGTAGGGTTCCCACCGGTGCTCATCGGCACGACTCCAGGAGGTCAAGACCGGCCGTCCTCGGACGGCCATGGCGAGGAGAGCCGCATCGAGGGAGACATCGTCAGCCCCATTGTGCCCATAGCAACCTGCGCCCTCGGTGTGACGAATCCGGATGCGTTCGATGGGGAGCCCGACGACTTCGGCCAGCGATTCGCGCAGCGCGAACGCCCCCTGGGTTGATGACCGGACGGTGAGCTCATCGTTCTGGTACAGGCCAACGGCGGCGGACGGGCCGAGTGAGCCGTGCATCGTGAAGGGCTTGCTGTAGGTGGCGGAGAAGGCGAACTCATGGACGGGCGGAGCGACCGGGTCCGCCACGGGCACGCCGTCGACGACGTCGTAGTCGGCCGTTGGCTCGCTGAGAAGATCGTCGACCTTGGATGGGATCGATGCGACCCCCTTCCACGTGGCGCTCTGGCGCAGTACCTCGAGCGCGGCATCCGCCTCTTCCTCGCGCTCGGCGACGACGCCGACGAAGCTGCCGTCGCAGACGACGGCCAGGACGCCTTGCATCTGCCCCGCGGAGGAGGAGTCGAGCGACACCAATCGGGACTCAGCCTGCGGTGGACGCAGGACCCGACCGAAAACGGTCTCGTCATCGATCCTGTCGTGGACGAAGCTCGGTTCGGCCGAGATCTTCGGAACGAGATCGACCCGAGAATTGGCGCTGTCCGACTGCGGGTCTCCAGGAAGTCGCTTCGAGGCGACGTCGACATCGATGTCGAAGGCGAGTCCGCCGTTGAGATCCCAGTACGTGGTCGATGCCCCAGAGCGCGGGTCGGTGATCGTGCCGTCCTCGACCACCAGTGACTCAGGTGAAGCTCCGAGCTGTTGTGCCGCTCGATCGACCATCGCTTGGCGGGCGGTTGCGGTTGCTGCGCTCACCGCCTCTCCCGATGTTTCGATCGACAGGCTGCCAGAGGTGACGCCCTCGTTCGGGCTGAGGTCGGTATCGGTGGTGGTCAGATTGATCCTGGTGCGATCGAGGCCCAGTTGCGTCGCCGCGATATGGGTCAGCGCCGTCCGGATGCCTTGGCCGAGCTCGGCCTTGCCCGTGTTGATGGTGACCGAATCGGCCTCATCGACCCGGATCCAGGCGTCGAGTGACGGGTTGTCACGAACCGACGGTGAGGGCGACGGGTCATCGGCAAGATCGAGTGCGGGCTGCGAACGGAGCTCCCAGATCGGATCCTCGGGGCTGCCGATTCGGAACCGAATCGCCCGGCGGACACGGTCATAGACCCCGCACCGACAGAGGTTCGTATCGAGGGCCTCTCGGATCTGGGCGTCGCTCGGGTATCGAGTCTGGCGCAGGAGGCTCTCGGTCGCGACCAACATTCCTGAGATGCAGAACCCGCACTGACCCACCTGCTCGGCGAGGAAGAACTCGCGGAGCTCGACGAGCGCTTCGGCTGTCGTCACCTCGACGCCCTCGACAGCTCCAACGGGCAGCTGACAACTCGGAGCGGCTCGACCGTCGAGGAGGACACAGCATGCGTAACACTGCTCCTCTGCGCAACCACGCTTGGCCCCGAACAGACCAACATCGTTTCGAAGGACGTTGAGGAGCGGAACCTGGGTGTCGACACGGAGGTCGTGGGACTCACCGTTGACGGCGAGTCGCATTAGCCTGGTTCGATTCTCTCGACCCAGAACAGGTTGGCGATCCGGTCGAGATCGTCCTGGGTGACCGCCCGGAGACGCATCTTGGTCGGGTCGGAGCGATCCCGGCCCGCGAAGACGCCGAGCTCACTGAGGGTTTCTCGGTGATAGCTCTCGGGCTCGAACGGAAGATCGACGGTGACGTCAACCGTGCTGGCACTTCGGTCGATGTCATCGTCGATCTTGCCTCCGCTCGTGAGGCGTCCATAGAGCGGACCGGCCAGGAGGATCACCAGCAGGAGCGTGCTGCCGATCAGCGGCGTGAGCCACGGTCGCTGACGGATGGTCGTGACCTCGTCGCGACCGGCGTCCGTGGTACCTGTCCCTTCGAGTGGACCACCGATCTCTTCGAGCGACGTCATGACGACGACTCCACGAGGCCCCAGCGTTCGATGGTCCTCCGTTCGAGCGGAGCGAGGAGACCTCGATCCATGACCAGGCCGATCACGCCTATCGTCAGGGCGCCAGCGACGATGATGTCGGCCCTGGCGAACTCCTGGGCGATGAAGATCCATTGCCCGAGTCCCGATGTTGCGCCGACGAGCTCTGCGGCGATCACTGCCCGCCAGCCGAAACCAAGTCCAGAACGAAGACCGGACATCACGTGGGGGAGCGCGCCGGGAAAGGTCACATGGCGCAGGATGTGC
>JBPCTU010000352.1:0-5034 GCA_051011515.1 Acidimicrobiales bacterium | reverse complement strand
GTTCTGGGACGGCTCACACGAGTGCTGGGAGGCGGAACGTTCTCCCAGAGATCGCCATACTCACACTGGTACGAGGACGTGCGCGCCCTCGGCTTCCTCCGCCCCCCTTGGGGTCTGGCGTTCGACGCACTATTCGCCACGTCACTGGAGAACTAGCGACGGGCTGAGTGTCAGCCGTTCTCGTCGAAGAATCGCTCGGACTCGTCGTTGCCGTACAGCGCCCACAGGACGAACACGCCGACGAACAGGGTGAACACCGACCTGTAGACATATCCGCCCACGTGATGTGCAATCAATGTGTAGACGGCTAGACCCATCACAAGCCCTTGGACGATGGCAATGACCAGCCGCCAGCCACTGCTACCCCGCATCAGACCCGCTGCTGCGAGGAACAAGAGCAACGCTGCTATGAACTCACCGACAATCGACCCGGTCAACGCCCCGTCCGTTAACGGCGCACCCTCTTCTTCCAACCAATCCAGGATGTCATTGCGCCAAATGATCAGCGCCAACCCAGCGACCGCCGCCAGGAACGCTTGGATGTAGAGAATCACGCCTATGAAGGTGACGACCCCGGGACGCGAGGTCGGCACTGAAACTGATTGAGCACTCATGGTCGGGACATTACAAGTGGTTCTCGGTTCGAGAAAGCTGAGCTGCGGAGTTCTCGCCAGGTCGCTCAGGCAAGCGCAGTACTATCGCTCCCGCCTATTGGGAGGTAAGGATGCGCAAGCTCGATGTAGTCGTCGTTGGCGGGTCGATTGCCGGGTGTTCTGCCGCAATCCTGCTAAGTCGTGCCGGCCACGAAGTGCAAGTTTTCGAACGCTCTGCGGCGGGCCTGGTCGGCCGTGGCGGCGGTATCGGAACGCCGGTTCCGGTACTGCAAGGTCTGATGGAACAAGGCGTCATCGGCTCGGACATGCCCCACCTCGTCGCCGACCAGATGCCGTTCATCGTGCGAACCGATACCGACTACGAGTTCGGCACAGCACCATGGTCGATGCCCATGCAGCTCGCGGCCTTTCACTGGAGCGCCTTGTGGGGACAGCTGTGGCGGCAGGTGGAAGACGAGCGGTATAACCGAGGGGCGACCGTCACTGGCATCACCGAGCAACCGTCGGGCCGAATCGCCGTGGGTTTCGAAAACCGCGAGCCAGTGGAGGCGGGCCTGGTTCTGTTCGCCGACGGCTACCAGTCGCTTGGCCGCCACCTCCTGTTTCCTGACGTCGACCTGCGTTATCGCGGCTACCAACTGTGGCGCGGCCTTCTGCCCGAGTCGGAGGTAGCGAAGCCCGACATACTCGGCAGCGCCTGCCCCCGCGTCTCCTACCCCACCATGCAGGGCAACTTCGTCTGTTATCTCGTGCCCGGCGAGAACGGCTCGACCGAACCCGGCCACCGACTGGTCAACTGGGCCGCCTACATCCCGGTCGACGAAGAGGACCTGCCGACTTTCATGGTGGATCGCTCGGGCCGGCGTCGCGATGGCGCCATCCCCCCGGGCGACCTCCGCCCGGAAGTCGAGGAAGAGCCCAAGGCAGCAATGGAGGCAGAGCTACCCGACTACTACGGCGCCATGGTCCGAGCGACGACTCACACCTACGTGCAACTCATCTACACGGCGCGCCTACCTGCGTATCATCGTGGCGCTTGTTGTCTCATCGGCGATGCCGGAGCTGTTGCACCCCCTTTCACCGGCTCTGGGGTGTTCAAGGGTTTCAACAACGTGCAGAGCATGCTTGATGTCTTCGATCGCCACGACCACTTGCTCGCTGCGCTCGAAGAATGGGGACAGGACCAGGTCCAACTCGCCGACGGGCTGCTCGCCCTGGGTGATCAGATGGAGCAGGCGTTCATCTGGGACTCACCCGACCTGTCAACTGCGACAGCAGTGTCGACCGAGGCCTGGTGGCGAGCAGCCGTCCAGTTCCCCGATGACTTCACCTACGAAGCAAACAAGGCGCCCGGCGACGATGGGTGATCGCAGACCGCTGCCCGGCCCCAGATCAGTTCACTAGCCATAGATCTGCCGGGACCGCCGAAGGCCTCACGGGGCGCAGACGAGCTGCCCGCGCATCGGCCCATCGCCGCCTGCTGCCAGGCGCACGTCTTCGGCGGCCGAGGCAGGCAGTCCGAGTTCACGTGCCAGTTCGCGCCAAGTTTGTCCACCTGTGTGAGTCAGACAGGTGGTGTCGTCGAAGGGCCGGCTTGCAGCAGGACCTTCGCTCAACCGCCGGTTGACTCGGCGGGCGATGGCTTCAACGAGCTCGATTCCATCGGCCTGTGTGTGGTTGTTGTCGCTCATGATGGTCAACGCATACCCACCGCCGGCGGGATCGGCGACGAAGCCGGTCGACCCGACTCGCCAGCCGGCTCCAGTCAACGGGTAGAAGCCGTTCTTGTTCACGACGGTGTAGTCCTGAGCTACTCCAGCAGAAACGCCCCACTGTTGCCCGGGGTGAACTCCGGCCATGATCCGCCAAGCAAGCTTGGCGGAGGCCTCATTCAACGGACCACCTCCGTGTAGCACCGCAAGGGTGATGTCGTTGCGGTCGCGTGCTGTGGAGGTAGTGGCGCCATACGCCGGAGTGTGAACCGTGTTGGTCACACCGAACCTTCTATCGAGCGCGTTCAAACCAGCGATGCCACCGACCCGCGCCCACAACGTCGAGGTGGGCGGGTTGAGCGACAGGCGCATCATGTCGTTCACCAACGCGCGCTCGGTAGAACTCAGCCCCCGGTCCTCAGCTTGAGCACGCAAGAGAACGCCGGCAAGTATCTCGACCTTGATGACGCTCGCAGTCGTGATGACGAGATCGGGCTTCAGCTCATATTCGCACCCTGTCCTAGTGTCCTTGACATGCGCAGTGAAGCGTTGCTCAGGGTGAGCTTGCCGAAGCCGCTTGACGAAGGCCGTGGGGAACAGGTCGGGATCGCACCTCCAGGGGCGGCAGTCGAGGTCTCGCCCTACCGCGGTGAGGCACAACGTCGATCCGCTCGGGGTGGCCAGTTCGAACGAGAACCCCCAGGCCGGTGAACCTGTGGCCGCCTCTACGTCAAACCGCCGCTGGACCTCGCCGACTGAAGTCCTGGCCCCGTCGACCTCGATGGCCAAACCGTCACGCTCCGTGCTCCACCCGGCTACAACCAGCCTGTCTGCCTTGGAAGTGATCGAGTCGATGCGGCCCCACGGCATGTCGGTCACCTGGGCAATCCCAGCCGCTGCCGGCGCCCCGTCACCATCCGTTATGACGCGCTCCTGCTGCGCCGAACTTCCGAAGGGCACGGTCAGGACCATCACGATCACCACAACGCCGATCAGTGCCACAACCCCGACCGTGAGCGTGCGATTCGAAACCGAGCGTGTCATGCCGTTGGACAATCGCCGGTCCCCAATGTCACCACAGACGACGGGCTCCGGTCACCTGTTAATCGAGGTTGCATCGCCGACCGCTTCGCCCATGGAGAAGAGTCTGACAGGCCTCGTGCACGCACCCCAACTGTCATGGTTAGGGGCCCGGACCTGACCGGGGAGCCTCAGACCTCGATGCTCATCGGAAGCGAAGGATCGGCTGCCCACTCCTGAAGACTCCCGTCGTAGACCCGTACCCCGTTGTGACCGGCCCGTTTGAGCGCGAAGGCGACGACCGTCGCCGAGATCGCACCGCCTCAATACAGAACTACTCGCTCATAGTCGAACAGGCCTGCGCGATCGAAAAGCTCCCTGGCGTGATCTTCGGAAACAAAGCCCGCCGTCGGTTCCTCAATGAAGCTCTGATACGGAACATTCTGGGCTCCAGTGATATGGCCCGGGCGGGAATAGTTGGAGCGCTGGCCGTTGAACGACTCCGGCGGGAGCGCGTCCACAACGCAACTGGCGTCGGCAGCTAGCGCTTGTTGCACATCATGCCGATCGGCGACCGCTTCCTCACGTCGATCCTCGCCGGCAAAGGTCGCTGGCGGCACCTCGACATCGCCTGATTCAGTGGGACGCTCTTCGCGACACCAACGCTCAAACCCACCCTCGAGGATTACGCACCGAACCCCGCTGTGGTGCAACGTCCACCATGCGCGGGTGCACCACATCGTTCCGAGCCCGTATGGCCGATCTGGTGTCCTCGCGGCCAACACCACCGTGGTGTCATTGTCGACCCCGACCCGTCCCATGGCGGCCTCTATCTGGTCCAGCGGCGGCCACGTCCACGACAACTCCGAACTGGGGTCGCTGAGCTCGCCACGAGCTGAGGCAACGTCGAACCAGACCGCTCCGGGGATGTGATCAGCGAGATAGTCGTCGCGCGCAAGGTTGGCACGGTCGTCACCGAGCCAGCCGGTGACGTCGAGCACTCGAACGGTTGAGTCAGCGGAATGTGTCGCCAGCCACTCAGTTGAAACCAGATATGGATGAGCCATTTGCGCATTATCCCAGTCGAGGCGATCACAGTGTCAACCGGCGACATACCCCTGGCACGTCCTAGCCGAAACCGATCATCGGACGCGTGCAGCACACTGCCACTGTTCGCTGCCACCCCAGCAGCCAACCATCACGTCCAAGGCGACGATCGGTCTCTACTGAGGTTCTTCGCCCTCGAAGTACTCGTCCATATAACTCAGAGCGATCTCTGCGCCTAGCGCATCACCGGGATGTGGCTGCACGGCCCTTGCATCGGCCGGATTCCGCTCTGCGATCCAGTCGACGAAATCGCGCCAGGCAGCTCGAACCCCGCCCGCCCCCACGAAGTGTTCCCGGTACTCACTTATGAGCCCATCCACGAACAGCAGCCGCAGTTCGACTTCGGTGGGTGGGAGCCCCAAGCCGTCGGTGAACCGCTGTGTCGATTCGGCCACGCAAACCACCTCGCCATCGCTACCGGACACGCATCCCTTCACAACCATTTCGTGGCCGAGTACCGCGAAGAACTCGTAGCCGTCGCGCCGTATCTCGATTGGGTAAACGCTGCCCCTGACCTTCAGCACAGCGTCCTCGGTGAAGGTGGCTCTCCAACGCGAACTGTCGCCGCTGTTCCACTCGGC
>JBPCTU010000351.1:0-3724 GCA_051011515.1 Acidimicrobiales bacterium | reverse complement strand
TCGAACGGCAGCGTCAGCCGGTCGAGCTCCGCTTGAAGGTCAGGCGACAGCGCTGAACCGAGTTCGGCAACCGATGTTTCGTAGATCTCCCGCAAACGATCGCGCGACGATTCATCGAGCGTCGCCTCCCGCAGCTCCTCGAGAAGCTGGCGCAACATCGCTCCAACCCTCATCACCTTCGCCGGTTCTTCGATGAGCTCCTGCGATTTGTCGGACGACCCCTCGACTTCGGAGTCGGGCTGTACGACTTCGGCTTCCTCGGCAGTCACGTGCTCGGGACTGTCGGTCATGGCAAGGCCTCCTCGGGAATCTCCGGGTCTGGTTCTTCGGGGCCGACCCTGTGGCTGAGACTACAGGTAGGGACAACGACCCGAACCCCGATACCGAGGATTCATCCCGTTGCTGTGAGGAGGGGCACAATCATCTCGGCCTCGGTCAGACTGCCATGGCGGCCCTCCAACGCGGGTCCCGGGCTTTCGGGGTCGACCAAGGCCACCGGCTCTCGCGCCACTATCGCCACATCACCGAACCGGGCACGCGCCGGTGGCGTCACCGTCGCACCGAACCAGCGTTCGTCGAGAACCTGCTCTACGCCGACGACCCATGCCACATCGGAGTGGGCATCGCGACTGCATTCCAGCAGATCCTCGGCGCGGCCCCCACTGGCATGCAGCCACACAAAACGTGCCTCGCCACTGATGTGGCTCGACAGGGCCAACGCTTCGGCCGAGATCGGCAAGATCCGATCTCCGACCTGGACCTGGCCGTGATATGCAGTCACAACCAGGGCGGCGTTTGCCGGAAGAGAGTCGATGATGGCGGCGACGAGCCGATCTACGAAAGCGAGCTCTGCCTCGTAATGCACGCCCAGGCCTGAAATATGGGCAACCTTGTCGATGCCGTCGTAGTACGCGTAGACGAATGGGCAACCTTCGTCGAGAGCGGCGCGAATCTCTACTGGTATGGAACTGGCCAACCAATAAGGCCGGTAGTCAGTGCCCCGAAGGTGCGCTCGAGTGAACCCCGTCTCGGCGAACTGTGCCTGCGAGATAACCGCGGGTGAGCGGCCGACGAAGGGCTCGATCGGTTGCAACTCCTCCGGCTCGATCCGCTCGCGCGCGTCACCCAACGCGCTCGACCATCTGAGAGCGTTCAGGACCTCGCCTGCGACCCACATCTTGTATCCGACCACACCGTGCTCACCGGGCGACGCACCCGTAGCGATCGAGGTCAACGCTGTCGCCGTTGTAGTGGGTGCAACCGTGGTGATTGCCTTTCCTGTCATCTGCGAGAGGCAAGGCGCCAAGTGGGCCCTCGCGAAGAGCTGACTGTGCCCCAGACCGTCGATGACCAAGACGACAACCTGCTCGGCCCCGAGTACGTCGTCGGGAATCCACCCGAGCCCGACTTCGCGGTGCTGAAGTAGGGCTGGCACGATGTTGGCTACGCAGGCCCCCGAATAGTCCGGGACGATCGGATCGGCTTGTGCTCCTCGGACGGTGTCGCCGTCGCCAGAACGCCGGTCTGACTCGTTTGGTGACGCTGTGGTCGCATGACCCTCGGGCTCCATGCAGTCGACAGTACCCGCGAGAGACGACAGCCCTGACATGTCGGCGACCCCGGAGCGACTCCTTCCGAACCCGGCGGCTAGGCTTGAAGTTGTGAAAGTCTCGACGCGTGGCGACTACGCAAGCCGGGCGTTGCTGTGTCTTACCCTCCACGTCGACGAGACCCCGATGTCGGTCCGCGACATCGCCGAGCGCACCGGTCTTCCCCAGCCGTACCTGGAACAGATCCTCCTGGCTCTCAAGGGCGCAGGTTTGGTCAAGTCCAAGCGAGGGGTCAGCGGCGGGTACTACCTGGCGCGACCGCCCGAAGAGATAATGCTGAGCCAGATCGTGAGCGCGGTCGACGGGCCGATAGTGGCAGGAGACTTCGCGGAGCCTCACACCGAGGGTGCATGCGATCACGAGGGCCAGTGTGTACTTCTGGCTGTATGGGCCCATGCCGGAGACCAGATGAGAAAACTCCTCGACTCCTACAGGTTGTCCGACATCGCGTCCATGGCTGCTGGTCAAGATCCCTGGCCTGAGGTCTGAATCTTCACCCGAGTGAATCGAGCAGATCCTCCATATCCAGTGGAGGACCTGCCTCGAACATCACGTCATCGCCGGTCCCCGGGTGTCTGAACGCGAGGTACCCGGCATGCAAAGCCGGGCGGCCGAACGGAATCGACTCTCTTGATCCGCCGTAGGTGAGATCACCGACGATCGGATGGCCAATGGCGGTGACATGCACTCGTATCTGATGCGTCCTGCCCGTCTCGAGCCGACACGTGAGAACAGTCACGTCGGCGGGGTCATCGCACCGCTTCTCGACGTGATAACGCGTCCGAGCCTCACGCCCCTCCGCCGAGACCGCCATCCGTGTTCTGTTGCGCTGACTGCGCCCGATCGGGGCGTCGATCAACCCCTCGTCGTTCTCGACATGTCCCCACACGACGGCGGTGTACCTCCGGTCGACCTCGCGTCCCGCCAGTTGGGAAACCAGGTCCGCACGCGCCGCTTCTGTTCGGGCCACAACCATCACCCCGCTCGTGCCACGGTCGAGGCGATGTACGACCCCGGGTCGCTGCGGTTCGCCGACAGCGGCAAGGTCGGGGTAGTCCGCGATCAGCCCTTGAACCAGTGTCGACCCCGACGTTCCCGCCCCTGGATGCACCACCAGGTCTGGGGGTTTGTCGACGACCAGGATCTCATCATCGGCGTAGACCAAGTCGTAGGCGACGGTTGCATCGGGCGACAACGACTCGACGAACGACAGCGACGCATCCTCGATCGCGATCAGGTCTCCCTCGGCGAGGCGCGCCGCGGCTTTCGTGACAATGCGACCGTTCACCCGCACCTCGGCGGAGTCGATCAGCCTCGATGCCTCACCACGCGTGCAGCCTGTGATCAAGGCGACCGCTCTGTCGATACGCTCGCCGGCCAGAGCCGCTGGTGCGGTTTCCTCGATCATCCCCGACGTTCAGGGCCATCGTCGCCGACGATCTTGCCCGAGGCCGACTCGGCCTCAGGTTCGCCGCCCTTGTCGGTCAACAACATGACAAGTAGAAAGCCGCCGATCACAATCGCCATGTCGGCGATGTTGAAGACGGGCCACCATTGCAAGTCGAAGAAGTCGATCACGTGGCCGCGCATGAAGCCGTCGCCTGGCCGAAAGAACCGGTCGATCACATTGCCGAGCGCGCCACCGAGAATCAGTCCCATGGCAACCAGAACCGATGGTCGGGAGATCTTCCGGGCGGCCACAACAAGTGCCACAGAGATGGCGATTGCCGCAATCGTGATCAGCGGCGTGAGGCCTGATGCGAGGCTGAAGGCTGCGCCGTCGTTGCGCACCAAACGCAGCTGGAGGGTCCAGACCAGCTGAACGATCTCGCCGCCTTCCAGACCCTCGACCGCCCACCACTTGGTGAGCTGATCGACGAGGATCACCGCGGCACCGACTCCGAGCAACCAGGCCCAGCGGTGGGTCTCGTTGTAGACAGGGCTCATCGCGGGCCCCGATTCAGCCTCGGGACCCGTCACGGCACCAGTCGATTCAGCGGAGACCGAATCCACCGGCCTTGTATTCGACTCGCTCGGCTGCCCACGGAATCGCGCGCAGGCGCTCCTTCGGGATGGGCTTCTCCGATATGACGCACAGCCCATATGTACCCGAC
>JBPCTU010000350.1:0-3936 GCA_051011515.1 Acidimicrobiales bacterium | reverse complement strand
ATTCCGATGCTGCTGACGATTCCCACCTGGCCTACGAGCTCCACGGCTGGAACGGAGCTGCCCGTGCCGCCGTCGAGGATCAACTGTACCGGACGAACATCGTCCATGCCTGGCAGGGCCCCACGTTGTTGGTGCGCGAGGTCGACGAGGATGCTGTCGACGACGTGATCTCGGCCGTTGACGACAACATGTCGACCGGCGCGAGTGCGGGGGTCGACGCCGAGGGTGGGCGTGTCGGGTTCGACCTTGGCGCCCGCAATCAAGAGCTTCATGCCGCGGTTGTTGCGAAGTTGGTGTCCGAAGGCGTTGAACACGAGCTCATGGGTAACGGGTTCATGCTGGTCCCCACCGAGCTCGAGGATCAGGTGGGCGATTGGGTCGAGCAGATCCAGGGTGAATTGAGGGCGACCGACTCCTTCGGAGCCGGAGTCGACGGAGTCGACTCCCATGCTGTCGTCGAGTCGATGTTCGTCGCCGCCGATATTCTGAGACGCAACACCCGAGACCTCAAAGCGCAACGCCAGCTGATGGACAACACGGCGATTGCCCAGGACCTGAAGCTGCCGTTCGGTTACGAGGCCCCCATGTGGCGCAGCGTCTTGGACCAAGCGGCCGTTCTGGTCGCGTTGATAGAAGATGCCGCCGATGACACCCTGGTCGAGTCAGAGGCGGTCGCTCTGCGGGACATGCTTCATCCTTACGTTTAGATACGACGGTGGGCCGATTCCGGCGTTTGCCAACTAGCGTGACATCGTGACCGACCTGCTCGCGGAGCTCGAGATCTACCACTCGCGCCCAATAGCGCCCACGCGTCGGGTGGCGATCGGACATCGCCTACTCCCGATCGAACCTGCCCCCGGGCCCGGGGGAGTGTTGCTGGCCGGCATCGTCGCTCGTTTCCTTCCCGATGTGGACCGGGAGTTCCACGACGACTACCTGGAATTGCTACATCAACTCCAGCGCGGCGCCAGGATTCCTCAGCCCCGGCTGCGCCATCGACTGCAACAAGACGTCGTCGGTCTCACCAGGACCCGTCACCGCCTCGAGAAGGTCGATGGCAAGCTCCGGTTCACGTTCCCTGCCAACAGGGGGGCACCCGAGCAGCACGTACTGGCGGCCGCCTACGCCGCTGGCGAGCTCGCGTATTCCGATCGGCCGGAGGTGATGGACCTCATGCGAAAGGCCGAGGCGTGGAGGGGACCCGTAGACGGCAAGCTCATCGCACACCTCACCGGGCGCAGCTCGGCGTTTGGCTCCGAGAACGGCTTCGGAGATCCGGTTGGTTGGGCTCTCGGCACGCTCGGTTTCGGACCAGCCAATGGCTCTCAGCCGCAGCGTGACGAGGTACAGCAGCGGTTCCGGGAGTTGTTGAGGACCGCCCATCCCGATACCGCCGACGACTTGAGCTTCGATGCTGCGGCTCGTATCGAGGAGCTCACCGAAGCCCGCCGGATCCTGCTCTCGTGACGGTTGCCGGCTTGTTGCTCTGGCATGGAGCCGGCGGCAATCGTGAGCATCGCCACTTCCTGGGTATCGGGAAGTCCCTCGATATCCCGGTCCGACGCCTCAACTTCGGTTACAGAGAACTCGGCCCCAAACGGCCTCCACCGCGAGCCGACAAGCTCGTGGACGAAGTCTGCGCTGCGGTCGAGGAGGCTGGGTCGGAGCTCGGGGTCGACAGTAACCGTCTTGTCCTCGGCGGCAGGTCCATGGGGGGCAGGGTTTGTTCCCTTGCGGTAGCGGCTGGTCTCGAGTCGGCCGGCCTCGTGATGCTCAGTTATCCCCTTCACCCGCCAGGAAAACCCGAAAAGCTCCGCGTTGACCACTTTCCGAGCCTCGATCTCCCGTGCCTGTTCGTGTCGGGTGACCGAGACCCGTTCGGCAAGCCGCCAGAGTGGCCCGAGCATCTGGCCACCATCCCGGGTCCGGTGACCATGGAATGGCTCGAAGGTGATGGTCACGACCCCAAGAAGAACGATGACCTGGTCGTCTCGACCGTTGCCGCATGGGTCGAGCGGCTCTGAGTTGGGCCTCAGGTCGGTCTTCGGTCCCCGGGGTTGATGTCCTCCAGTTCTCGGTGGGCGGTCTCGGGAAACAAAGTCAGGACCAGAACAACCACGATCATCGGGGCGATCGCGACGATGGCGAACGCCGACGCAAAACTGTCCATCCGTTCGGCTAGGTCGCCAACGAGCAACAATCCGATCGCACTACCGGCCAAACCGATCAGTGAGACGATGCCGTTGGCTCTACCCCGGCGGCTGGTGCCGAACAGCTCGGCGCTGTAGACCCCGAGGGCGGGAGCTGCCATTGCGCCGATGATCGAAGCGAAGACGCTCGCGGTCCACATGCCCCATCCCTCGGCCGAGTACATCACAACCGTCAACACGGTCCCCCCGAAAACCGCGAACGCTCCGACTGGACGGCGTCCTCGGTTGTCGGCCAGCTTGCCGGCGATGGCAACGCCGATGCCCACTGGTGTGCTCGTGACGAGGACGAACAGGCTGACACTTGCCGCCGAGAACCCGCGTTCGTCGCGTAGGAAGTCATTGCGGAACTGCGACGCCGGCGCTGCGAAGAGAAGAACCAGAAACGCCACTGCCGCGATTAGGACCAAACGAGATCCCATCATGGCGTGATCGTTTTTCTCGGGGGCCCTTTGGGATCTCTTGAAACGTTCGGACTCCCGGAGGTTGCGACTCAGCCACCACGTCAGCGGCAATCCGAGGATTGGTAGCAAGTACAGGATCCGCCAGGCTCTCAGGCCCAGGTCGGCCAATGGCAGGAACCAGACGACCATTCCGGCGCCGAGGCCGGCCGTGAGGCTCAGAACCGAAGCGACGTAGGCACGCGAGTTCGAGGGAGCGCTCTCTGCGGCCATGATTCCGATCAGGAGCGCGATGGCAGTTGCCATGCCGCGAGCTACAGCTTGGCTGGCTCCGAGAGTCACCAGCCCTGTCGCAGCCGCACCGAGCAGCGTGACAGAACACCCGACCGTCATGGCAAAGAGCAAAAGGCGGCGCCGGCCCATCCGGTCGGACAGAGTCGTAACGACCAACGTCAGAAGGGTCCCCAGCCTCACGGCTGCGAACAAGAACCCCTGAGCGCGATCCGATGTGCCGAACTCATCGGATGCAAATGTCGCAGTCTGGCCGATGATGGCACCGAGGTATCCGGTCACGATCATGCCGAGACAGAGCTGGCTCACGGTGCGAGAGGTGCGGGCGTCGAAGCGGTCTGGGGGAGCCCACCAGGGGATCTCTTCGGTTCGACGGGCCAAAGCCCCCTTGATGGGCCATGTCAGCAGAACCCGCCACACCGGAGCCGCTACCTTGAAGTTGACGGTTTCGGTGACCCGTACGTCTTCCCCCAGCTCCTCGCCCAGCTCTTCGAAGTGGACTTCGCGTCGATATCTGTCGAAGGGCCCTTCGACGCATTCGAAGGTTGAGTCGGAAGTCTCCCTTTCACTGACGAGAAAACAATCGCGAGGTTGCCGGTACGCTGCGGCGGCGTCTCGATCACAGAGAGTGGTTGTTGTCAGCTGCGCCACAGACGTTGGTCGAGATGGTCTGAATCGCGATTCCTCGACACCGTCGGAGCATACTTATGGGTGCACGTGACGGAGGGTAAGTGGATCGGATAGTTGTCAAGAAGAGCGGGCCGCTCGAGGGAGAGGTCCGGATCAACGGGGCCAAGAACTCGGTCCTGAAGTTGATGGCGGCCTCGACATTGGCACCTGGCACCTACCTGCTCAGGAACGTGCCTCGGATCACTGACGTCGACATCATGGCCGACGTGCTGCGAGCCATGGGGCTCACCGTCGATTCTCCGAGCCCGGGGGAACTCCGCATCGTTCGGCCCGACGAGATCACGCCTGAAGCGCCCTACGAGCTCGTGGAACAAATGCGCGCGTCCATAGTCGTCCTGGGCCCCTTG
>JBPCTU010000349.1:0-8144 GCA_051011515.1 Acidimicrobiales bacterium | reverse complement strand
TCCGCTCCTCGTCCCTCGTCGCTGTCCTGTTCCGCATACGCACGCTTGTGTTTGTTCCGCACACGCACGCTTGTGCGCATGCGGCAGCGCCCGAGGCGGGAAACCGCTCCTCGTCCCTCGTCGCTGTCCTATGCCGCATTGTGCTCATGCGGCAACGGAACCGTTCTGCCAGCGTAAAGCGCGCACCCGCGCACACTTCAAGCTGGCAGAACACTGAGAAACACCAGAACCATTTCCTGCTGCTAGCCGTTTCAAGCACAACCCAGGCGCGGGGGACGGCGCCGTTAGGGCGCCTCCCGCGCAACCGCAGCTTGCCTGCAAGGCAGAACTGCCAGCGTAAAACGCGCACCCGCGCACACTTCACGCTGGCAGAACATTGGGACACACCGAACCATCACGTCCCACCAACCGATTCGACCCCAAGACAGGCGCGAGGGACGAGCGCCGTTAGAGCGCCTCCGGCGCAGCCGCAGGCCGACAAGCGTCGGACTGCGAAAAGAGACCGCGTTGCATAAGCCTGGAGAAGCGAATAGCGTTTCTTGTCCGGCTACCGATCGGTAAGAAGTTGCCGACCACGTGCGACCGCACGAGCCGGACATGCCCATCAAGGAGGGGTCCTTACATGCGTTCAAATTGGTTGAGGTTGTTGGCTGCGCTGCTTGCCTTCACCCTCATTGCCGCTGCATGCGGCGATGACGACGACGAGCCGGTTTCTACTGGCGAAGACGGGGGTGAAGCTTCCGACGACGGTGGCGAGCCCGAACCCGAGCCCGAGCCAGAGCCCGAAGACGACGGCGGCGAGCCCGAGCCAGAGCCTGAAGACGACGGCGGCGCGGCTTCTGGTGGCGGCGAGTGCTGGGAAAAGGACGGCCGCGAGCTCCGCATCGAGTGGAACACCGTTGCCGGCAACAAGCGTCGTGAAGACGTCCAGGCTCTTGTTCAAGAGATGACCCGACCAATCGGCATCTGCTGGATCATCGAGAACTACGACGCAGGCGAACTCTTCCAGAACCGCCTGCCAGTGCTCAACTTCGATCTGGCTCTCTACGCCAACGGATCGTCGCCCGACCCATCGGTTGTGGCGCTGTACACGACGATTCCGAAGGAAGAGAACGACTTCGCCGGCCAGAACTTCACTGCGTGTGAAACACCTGACTGCCTGCGGATGGCTGATCTTGCCAACGAGGCGGACGCCGAGGTCGACCCGAACGCTCGTTTGGCAATCATGAACGAGATCGGTGACCTGGCTCGGTCCGAGGTCGTGTGGATCCCGCTCTACATCCTCCCGAACATGACGCTGACTCGTACCGACATCATCGAGGGCCCAATCGGCGACTTCGGTGACAGCATCTACGGCACGTTCGCCAACATGTACGACTGGAACCTCATCGGCGAAGAGGGCGGCGAAGCCGTATTCGTTGCCGAGCAGTGGCCAGAGTGCCTGAACCCGGTCAACAGCTGCGGCAACGCCTCCTGGTTGGCATGGGCCATCACCTCCCACACCGGTGCACGCCTGATGGAACTCGACGCTGAGGGCAACTTCGTCCCGTCGCCGATTCTCGAGAAGGCCCCATCCGTCGACGACGGCTCCATCGTGGTCAATGACGACGGAACGTTCACGCTCGTCTACAACATCAACCCCGATGCGGTATGGAGCGACGGCGTTCCGATCACTTGCGACGACATCGTCTTCACACGCGATGCGTACCTAGAAACCACCGGCACGCTCACCACGGCTGGCTACGAGCTGATCACCGACATCGAGTGCTCCGATGGCGGTCTCACAGCAACGCTGACCTACAGCGAGCCGTTCGCTCCTTGGGGCGACAAGTTCGGTGGCGGTACCGAGTACCTCCTCCCAGCCCACGGCTTCGAGAGCAACGACACCGGCAACGACTGGCTCGAGGAAATCCCGATCTCTGGTGGCCCATGGCTGCTCGAGAGCTGGAGCCCAGAGCAAGCAACGTTCGTTCCCAACGACGCATACTGGGACGCCGACCGGGCGCCGCTGCTCGACCGTGTTGTCTTCATTCCCCGTGAAGACAGCGACACCGAGATTGCGACTCTCGAGTCCGGTGAAGGCAGCGTGGCTTACCCGCAGCCGTTCCCCGGTATTCGTGAGCGTTTCAGCGACACCTTGACCGGTCAGGCCCACGGCTCGACCTTCTTCGAGGGTCTGTGGCTGAACCAGCTTGCTCCCGACTCAGGTGACCTGCTGTCCAACATCGCCGTGCGTGAAGCACTGCTGTTCGCACTCGACCGTGAAGAGGTCGCAAGCGTCGCACTCGGCCCGATCCTCGGCGATGACGTCGAGGTTCTGCAGTGTGCTGGCTGGGTGCCCGCAATCGGCAACTGGTGTGACGAGACAGACTTCGCCGACGGTGTTCAAGACTTCGCCAAGGTCGAGGAGATCCTCCTGGCCGACGGCTGGACGCCTCCGGCTGGCCTCTAGACCAGTAGTTCACGCTTAGGCGTGGAGAACAACTAAGGCGGGGCCCGGGTCGAACCTTCGGCCCGGGCCCCGCTGCCGTTCACCCCAGACACTCGGCTTGTGACAAGCTGGGTGCCTCGCTAGGACCCGGGGGGTTCCTGTGCTTCGATACGTGATCCGCCGGGTCGCGATAATCATTCCAACGCTGCTCATGTTGAGCGTTGTCATCTTCTGGGCGACCAGGAAGATCGCCTCGCCCGAGAAGGCCCTCACGTTCAACCCCCGTATTCGAGCCGAAGACAAGCAGCGGTACGCCGAACAGCTAGGGCTCGACGATCCCGCGAGCGAGCAGTACCTACGTTGGCTCGGCAAGTTCGTCCGAGGAGATTTGGGCGATTCCCTGATCTCAAACCGGGGGGTGGCCGAACAGCTTCAGAGTGCCCTCGCCAATACTCTCGTACTAGTAGTCACCGCCTTCATCTTCTCGCTGATAATCGGCACGATCATCGGCATCATCTCGGCGGTCAAACAGAACTCACCGTTCGACTACTTCACGAACTTCACCACCGTCCTGGGCCTTTCCATTCCGACGTTTCTGTTCGCGCTGATGGCTCAGATCTTCTTTGCGGTCTGGTTGACCAATTGGCTCGAGCTCGACGATCCCTTCCTACCAACAGCCGGCATGTTCAAGCCGGGCTCGCAGGGATTCGATCTGACGGACCGAACGCGCCACGTCATCCTCCCAGCGCTCGTCCTGTCAGTGCAGCTGATAGCGGTGTATACCAAGTACATTCGGGCGTCGATGATCGAGGTGCTCGGCTCCGACTACATCCGGACCGCTCGATCGAAGGGCCTCAGCGAAGGGCAAGTACTGACCCGCCATGGGTTCCGCACCGCCATGGTGCCGATTACGACTCAGGCCACCATCGACATTGCCGCCCTGATCGGTGGGCTTGTTGTAACCGAGACGATCTTCCAGTGGCCCGGTATGGGCACCTTGTTCCTGAATGCCCTAGAAGACGGTGACTATGTGATCATCCTGCCGTGGTTGATGATCACAGCCGCGGCCGTCATGTTCATGAGCGTCGTCGCCGACGTGCTCTACGCGGTGCTCGATCCGAGGGTTCGATATGACTGAACTCGACCAACGCGTTGGGGCCGTCCTCGAGTCCACCGAGTCTCTGACCTCCGTCGAGGCCGAGGGCCTCGAAGAGGTGACCTACACCAACCGGCAGCTCGCATGGTGCCGCTATCGGCGCAGATGTATAGAGTTTGTGGCGCTCGTCGTCTTCGTCATTATCGCGGTCGCCACGTTCTTGGCGCCGTGGATTGCTCCCTACGACTACCGAGCTCAGGACACATCGAACACGTTCTCCAGCCCGAGCTCCGACCATTGGTTCGGCACCGACAGCCTGGGGCGTGATGTGTTCAGCAGAGTCCTCTACGGTGGGCGCGTCAGCATCTTCGTCGGCTTGGCCACTGCTGTGATCGCCGGGATACTAGGCGTGTTGGTTGGAACCGTGGCCGGCTACTTCCGTGGACGTACCGACGCGGTCTTGTTGTGGTTCACCGATGTGATGTTGGCGCTTCCTTTCGTGATCGTGGCGATCATGGCGGTGCGGATTCTCGGTTCGTCGGTTCGCAACATCGTGTTGATCTTGGCTTTGACCGCATGGATGCCGTTGGCGAAGATCGTGCGCGGACTGGTTCTCGGGCTCAAAGAGCGCGAGTACGTCGAGTCGGCGATCGCGATGGGCGCCAAGAACAGTCGCATCATCAGGAAGCACCTCCTCCCGAACATGATCGGGCCCATTGTCGTCAACCTCACCATCGTGGTGGCGGTCGCCATCCTCGGAGAAGCGACCCTGTCGTTCCTCGGCGCCGGAATCGTCGAGCCCACACCAAGCTGGGGGAACATGGTCTTCAAAGAGAAGGGCTCGACGCTGAGTTTTCCTCATCTCATCATTTTCCCCGGTTTGGCCATCGTTATAACTGTGCTTTGTGTCAACTTCATCGGCGACGGCCTGAGAGACGCGCTCGATCCAACCCAACGGAAGACTGGATGAGCGACCACGTCCTAGATGTCATCGACCTTCACGCTTCGTTCTCCACCGAGGCTGGGATCGTCCGTGCCGTTGACGGAGTGTCCTTCTACGTAGACGAGGGCGAGACCCTGGCCATTGTGGGCGAATCCGGGTGCGGGAAGACAGCGACGGCACTCTCGATCCTTGGACTTCTACCTCCTCGAATCGGACAGATCACCAGCGGCGAGGTCCTGTTTCAGGGGCGCGATCTGGTCGCTATGAAGAAGAAGGAGCTGCGCTCGATCCGCGGCGATGAGATCGGAGTGGTCTTTCAGGACGCATTGACTGCGCTCAACCCGGTGAAGCGAGTGGGGGAACAAGTCGCTGAGGTGATCCGCACGCACCGCAGCGTCTCCAAGAAAGAGGCGGCCGACCGAGCCGTTGATCTTCTCGACTTGGTCGGTATTCCGAACGCCAGCGCGAGGGCAAGAGACTACGTGTTCCAGTTCTCTGGCGGCCAGAGACAACGAGCGATGATCGCATTGGCCATCGCGCTCGAACCGAAACTGCTCATCGCCGACGAGCCCACCACGGCTCTCGACGTGACGGTTCAGGCCCAGATCATGGAGACACTCCTGGATCTCAAAGAGCGCCTTGGAATGTCAATGATCCTCATCACACACGACCTCGGGGTTGTCGCCGGCACAGCCGACCGCGTGATGGTGATGTACGCCGGGCGGCCCGTCGAGCGTCAGCCCGTAGACGACCTCTATGAGAACCCAAAACACCCCTACAGCTGGGGTCTGATGCAGTCAACACCAGCGGTGGACGAGACCGTGGCTCGGCTGTACCAGATCCCCGGTGCACCGCCGAGCCTTGTTCACCCGCCCAAAGGGTGCAGGTTCGCAGCCCGCTGCGTCTATGCGCAGGACATCTGTCGCGATGAAGACCCACCGCTGAAGGACGTAGACCAGACCGCGGCCGTCGCGTGTCACTTCTCCCACCTACCTGACTGGGGTCCCTCGTTCTCGCCCGACGATCTGTCCGAACTCGTAGCCGAGGGCGTCTCGTGACCCACCCAGTCATCGAGGTGAGAGACCTCGTCAAGCACTACACGCTCTACGCATCCAAGGGACTTCAGCGTGAAGAGGTATTGGTCAGAGCGGTCGACGGCATCTCCTTCGACCTGCTCCAAGGCGAAACCCTGGGTCTGGTCGGCGAAAGCGGTTGCGGGAAGTCGACAGCGGCACGAACGGTCATCCGCTTGATCGAACCGACTGCCGGGTCGGTTGTCTACGAAGGCACTGACCTGATCAGCCTTTCATCGCGCCAGATGCGCAAGTTCCGCACCGACATACAGATCGTCTTCCAGGATCCGTATGCATCTCTGAACCCACGCATGCCGGTGCGCGAGATAGTGGGCGAAGGCCTGAGGGTCTGGGGCCGAACCGACAACTTCGACGATCGGGTGGGTGAGCTGTTGAACCTGGTGGGGCTCAATCCTGCGTTCGCCAGCCGCTATGCGCACGAGTTCTCGGGCGGGCAGCGCCAACGCATCGGGATTGCTCGCGCATTGGCCGTCGAACCGAATGTCCTGATTCTCGACGAGCCGGTGTCCGCACTCGATGTCTCTGTGCAGGCGCAGATCCTCAACTTGTTGTCCGACCTCCAACAAGAGTTGGGATTGGCGATGCTCTTCATCGCTCACGATCTATCGGTGGTGCGCCACATCTCCACCCGTGTAGCGGTCATGTACCTGGGCCGAATTGTCGAGATCGCCAACCGCGAAGAGCTCTACAAGCGCTCTCAGCACCCCTACACGCAGGCCCTGTTGTCGGCTGTGCCGATTCCGAATCCCAAGCTCGAACGTGAACGCGACCGCATTCAGCTCGAAGGTGAGCCGCCCAGCCCCATCCAGCCCCCGTCTGGGTGCAGTTTCAGGACCCGGTGCTCGAAGGCTCAAGAGATCTGTGCCGAGGAACGGCCCATTCTCGAGTCTGTCTCTGCGTATCACGAAGTTGCCTGCCATTTCCCCGAGGTAACCGCTCCAATCCCGGCCTGAACCGAACCGGTCGCCAGCATTAGGGTCATGAGGGACCTCGGAGATCCCTCCGAGGGGACCCACACGCCCGGCCTCGAATACCATCTTCGAGATGAACGACGGCGTACGCAGCGGGGGCGACGTGACACACCTGTGTGTGGCAGTCCTCTCAGCTGGAGCCGGGCTGGTTCATATTGCCGCTGCACGCGATCACGAAGGAACGTCCACCGTAGCGTTCGCACTCGTAGCAGCCGTCCAGGTGCTGGTCTCCGTCTGGCTCATCATGCGCCCGTCAGTATTGGCCCTGGCAACCACCAGCACCGTCAACGGGCTCGCCGCCGGGCTGTGGGCGGTCTCGCGGACATGGGGCTTGCCTTGGCCAGACGACATGACAGGTGTTCAAGAAGTCGGCACCCAGGATCTCATCGCAGCGCTCCTGGGCGCCGGAGCGGCGGTCGTTGGCGTCCTGGCGCTCGTCGGGTGGGCGAGGATCAGCCGTCCCGCGAGCTTCAGAACCACTGTTGTGTTGGCGTTCGTGGCCGTCACCGTCGCGGCTAGCGCAGGACACGCGCACGGCGACAGTCGCCCTGATCAGTCGGTTCTGGTCTCGGACGCCGGGGAGGCGCCCGAGCGACTCACAGAATCGGAGGCCCGGGCACTACTCGCGTTGTCCGCGCGGGAGACTCTTGGCTCCTCAGGAGGCCACTCACACGAGAGCGGCGGCGGCCACGGGTTGGGCTACCAGCAGCCCGACCCACCGGCAGAACTCGAGGGAGCGGAACTCGAGAGGTTCGAGGAGCAATGGGCGGCCGCCAGAGCGGCGGGTGAACGACTAAGCACGATCGAAGCAGCCGCGGCAGAAGGATATGTCTTGACTGCCACAGCCGTACCTGGTGTGGGCGCACACTGGATCAAATGGTCCCTGGTCGATCGACCCTTCCACCCGAGTTCGCCGTCGATGCTCCTCTTCGACACGATTACCGCAGGGCGCCCACCCGAGCTGGTCGGGTTGTCCTACTGGGTGGCCTCGGCCGACGCCCCGGCGGGTTTTGGTGGTCCGAACGACGAATGGCACACCCACGAGGGCATGTGTTTCATCAACGGGTGGCTCCGCGACGAAGGAGTCCAGTGGCGCGACGACTGCGATGGTATTTGGATCGACGGCATCGATCTGTGGATGTTGCACGCTTGGTCGGTCGAGGGCGTCGAGAACCCGTGGGGCCCATTTGCGGCCATCAATCCACGCCTGTGTAGAAGGCAGATCCAGATCCCTGACGCCCTCAGCTGCGACCCAGTCGGCAGATAGGCGGCTGTCAGCCGGCGGTTGTGGCTCGTTGCCAGCTCCGATAGAGGTTCGCGTACACGCCTCCGAGGCCGACCAGCTTTTGGTGTGATCCCTGTTCGACCAGTTGGCCTTGATCGAACACAAGAACCACATCGGCTTGTTCTGCGGTACTCAACCGGTGCGCGATGGAGATCGTGGTTCGCCCTGCCGCCACTCTTCGCAGAGCTTCGGCCAGGGCCTGTTCGGTCTCGGGGTCTACCGAGCTCGTTGCCTCGTCGAGTATCAGCAGACCGGGGTTGGCCACCTGGGCCCGGGCCAACGCAATCAGCTGTCGCTCCCCCACCGACAGGTGTTCACCCCTGG
>JBPCTU010000348.1:0-4929 GCA_051011515.1 Acidimicrobiales bacterium | reverse complement strand
CTCGCGGTGGTGATCGCCGCCGCGATGGCCTTCATCGTCCGCTCGGAGCGGGGAGCAGAGTGGATCGGGCGTACGGCCGGGCGCTGGGTGCAGCGAATCCGCCCCGAGCGAGTCGACCCCGAGGTGTGGGCGCAACGGATGAAGGACTTCCGCTCCCAAGTTGCCGATGACCTCAGCGAGAAGTGGCTGGGGGCTTCCATCGCACTGGTGCTGATGCTGGCAACCGAGTCATTGATGTTCCTGGTCGCCGTGCGGGCCGCCGGGGTACCTGTCGAGGCTGTCTCCTGGCTCTTCGTCGTCGGAGCCTTCTGTCTCGTCTATCCGGCCTCTTCGTTGCCAGCAGCCGGGCTCGGAGTCCTCGACGCCGCGCTCTTTGCGTTGCTCGACAAGGAGACCGGCGGGGGATACGAATCGCAACTCATAGCCGCGCTGGTCATCTGGCGGGCCCTCACCATGATTCTCCCCATCGTGCTAGGAGGCCTGACCCTGCTCGGCTTCCGGCGCAATCACGATATGGGTGCCGACGACGAAGAATTGACCGCAGCGACTGCCGATAGCGGTGGCAGTAGCGCAGATTGAGGTGTGGAGCGGCCGGGAACGCTCATGCGGTCCTGGTGTATCCCCGTCTGGCTCCAATGCCGTAGGACGAGATGTCGGCTAGTACTCCGAGCGCAACGAGTAGCCATCCAAACAGGCTCACCCCGGTGCCGTCATACACGAGCGCGTAGATCAGAGTGGTCCAGGGCAGGAACAGGAAACCGAAAAATGGCACCACGAACCCGTTGAACGCTCGATCGACGATCGTGGTGCCGATCCAGACGAAGAACAGAGCGACCCTCGGGCCAGTTAGAGCCATCAGGAAGATGAAGCAACCCATGGTCGTGTTTTCCCTAAGTTGGCTGCGAAGTCGACTCAGGCCGAGTCGTCGCAGAGGTGACGTCAGCTAGGCGCTGTCCAGGGCCCGTTCGAGTCGCGCTGCTCCGAGCGAGGTGCGGAAGCTGGCGGCGTAGAGACTTGCGGCGGGGACGACGGTGCTGAGGGCAGTACCGGCGAGCACCACGATTCCTTCCGTTAGCTGCATGTTGTCAGTGGCGATGGAGATGATCGTCCACACGAACGCGATGGCTCCGATGGCAGCACTGATCTTGGCTGCCAAGCGGAGGCGGTCGACAGCCTCGTAGGCGTCTTGCACCTCTTGGCGGTGGCGCTGGTTGATCGCTTCGGTCAGCATCTGTCTGGACCTCCTGGTCGCTCAGTCATCGTCATTTTCACCGGACTCCCCAGAACCCTCGGCCGGTTGGTTCCCGCCGTCTGATTCGGGCTGCTCTCCAGGCGCTTCTTGATCGCCGCCGCCCTCGGGCGCCTCTTGTTCGTCGCTGTCGCCGTCGCCGTCCTGGTCGTCGCTGACGCTGAAGAGGTTGACGGGCTTCTCGGTCCCGGCGTTCGCGACCGAGTATCCAATGACGCCTGCAGCGGCCACCGCGGCGACTACCCCACCGACAAGCATGAAGGTGCGCAGGCCCTGGTGTCGTGAGGTCGCCTCGTCGTTGAGGTCCACCCCATAGTCGAGTTCTCGCTCCAGTGCGGCACCACAGAGGTAGGTGCGCAGGGAATCCGAGTAGAACTTCGCCGCCGGTACGAACACCACGAGGATCGTGAACGCCAATGCGATCACTCCGTCGTCGAGGCCGAGCCAGCCGATGATCATCGCTCCGATCACCGAGACAACCAGAACCCCACCTACATAGGCTGTCAGCGCGGAGTAGAGACGGGCGCGTTGAGCGGCCACGTACGCGCGGCGGACATCCGCAGCGTGTCGGTCTCGAAGCTGCGGGTCGGGCGACATCGGCGACAAACATGCCGACTGGGAGTACACGCGCGAGCATCGGACGGCCAAAATGCATCTCGCCATCTCCGGCCGTGGCCGACTCGCGGGGCGCTCATGTCGCGATTACTGTGCGATCGATGCAAGGGCGACTGAGCATCAGGGTGGCAAAGGCGGGAGCGATCACGATCGCCATCCTCGTGTGTGGTTCGTACGTCTTCTGGCTGATGCTCGGTGTGACCGACTACCGACTTGGGCCGTGGGAGAACCTGTTCAACCTGGGGAGCGAGTCGAACGTACCCACATGGATTTCGACGATTCAGTTGTTTGCCACTGCGTTGGTCTGCTGGCGGATCAGGGACATCCATGTCGAGCAACCTGCTCGGTCGCCATCCTCAGGGTGGTGGACTGCCCTGGCGGCGCTGTTCGCGATCATGTCGTTCGATGAGGTGGCGAAGATTCACGAGCGCGTCGGAGCGTCAGTTCGGGGGATTGTGCCGGACCTGGTCGTCTTCAGGCACTCTTGGGTCTTACCGGGGGTGATCCTGGTCGTGGTGGTCGCCGCAGCATCGGTCAGGTTCCTGAAGATGGTCCCTCATGGCCTGCGCAACCGACTGCTGATGGGCGGGGCTCTGTTCGTACTGGGCGCCGTCGGCTTTGAGGTCATCGACGGGCTGTGGCAGAACGTTGTCGGCCCGAACAAGTGGTACCGGTTCTCAGCCAACGTTGCAGAGGAGACCAGCGAGCTGACCGGTGTTCTCATCTGTCTCGTCGCGTTGCTGAACTACGCCGAGTCGATGAACGCCATGGTGCCAGCGACGTTGCAGTCCGCCGCTGATCGGCCGATCAACGGGCCCTCATCGGCTGCACCTCGCCGTTCCGACCCCTGACGGATCAGCGTCGGCGCTGGGATACCCATTGGTGATCTCGTTCGGCCTGATCGGCGTAAATGGCCGCGAAGCCGACCATGGCGTCGGCGAACCGTCGACCTGATCCGAGCGAAGTACTTGGTCAAGGGCAATTACGTGGGTGAAGGCGTGAAGGGTCTAGCCGCTGAGGGGGGTTCCGCGCGGGTTGCTGCAGCCAAGTCAGCGGTCGAGTCGGCTGGCGGCACACTGGAGTCCTTCTACTACGCGTTCGGCGACGCTGACGTCTACGGCGTGGGTGACTTCCCGGACGCCGCCAGCGCAGCCGCGTTCTCACTGCTCATCAACTCCTCTGGGGCTGTGCAGGTGTCTCTGACCCCGCTGATGACCGCCGAAGAACTCGATGCTGCTGCTGCCAAATCGCCGTCCTACCGGCCGCCGGGCACCTGACATCGGCGGCCCGGAGCCACGCGGCCACGCTTGTCAGGTCACAGATGTGTGGAGCGGTAGGACAACGGTGGCCACGACGGGGAGGTGGTCGGAACTGTCGGAGGTGACTACAGCTGCCGTGCGGGCTGCGATGTCGGCCGAAGTGAGTACGTAGTCAATACGCACTGACGGGTTCGTGGTGGAGTACGTGAAGCCGTCGCCAACTCCCGCCTCGACCCAGGTGTCGGTCAGTTCGTCGACCATGGTCGCGATCTCCGGGGTGTCCGGGGTTGCGTTCAGGTCGCCGAGCAACAACACACTGGCCTTCGAAGCAGCAAGCAGTTCGGTGATGGCGTCGACCTGCGCAACCCGCGGCTCCTGCGAGTCGTGTTGAAGGTGTGTTGAATAGGCGTTGAGCTGGACCCCGTCAATGTCGAGAGTCGCCTCGAGCAGCCCTCGCTGCTCGCCGCCGGGAAGGAGCGGCAGCAGAGTATTGGACCAGCTGATGATCGGGAATCGGCTGAGGATGGCGTTGCCGTACTGGCGTCTGGGTTGTCCCGGGTTCAGCGGGTCGAGATCGAGATTCGCACCGAACACGACCTGCATTCCGAGGCTGTCGGCAAGGTAGGTGGCTTGGTCCACGAAGCTGCTGCGTTCAGCGAAGTGCCGGTCTACCTCTTGGAGGCCGATGACCTCCGCACCCGACCGGGAGACGGTGGCCGCAATCCTGTCGAGGTCGAGAACGGCATCGATTCCCACGCCGTGGTGGATATTGAACGACATCGCCACGATCTCCTGACCCTCGGGGACGGGAGGAGGAGGTGGAGGCACGCACGCCGCGGCAGCAATCGCCAGTGTCGCCGCTACCACAAGCGTCACTCGACTCATCAGGTACCTCCAGCCCCAATTTTACCTTCAAGAGACCCTCGACGGGCAGGTGGGAACCGTGACGATTGCCAGACCACTGACGTTGCGATTTGCCGGTTCGGACGCGGTGTTGACCGGAGTGAGCGGGAGTTGGTCACAGCGGATAGCTGTGACGCACAGCGCTCGTCGCGGCGCGAGTCATCCCTTGGTCTGTGGCCGGGTCGCACAGCGTTCAGTGCCCGATACCTCGTAATGAGCAGGTCAGTGTTTCGATTCTCCTCTCGGGCTCCAAACATGCCCACGCAGCGATCGCTGGTGGTTGCACCTATTGGCAGCGGGGGAGCGTGCGCGGCGTCAACACCGTTCGCGCAGAGTCCGCCTTGTTGAGTCGGTCCAAACACCACCCGCTCTCATCCAACGCAATCGACGCGAACCCCACGCACAGACGCAACTAGGCATTTTCCGCTCGGTAGCCTTGTTGGCGTGAAGCCTCAGTTGAATCACACCATCGTGGAAGCTCATGATCAGCGCGCCTCCGCGGAGTTCCTTGCCGAGCTCCTAGGACTCGCTCAGCCGATGCGGTTCGGAGGGTTCTTGGTGGTTGAGGCCGGCAACGGTGTGAGCCTCGACTTCATGTCAGTCGACGCCGATCACATGATCGCCCCGCAGCACTACGCCTTCCTGGTGACCGAAGCAGAGTTCGACGAGATCTTCGGACGCATCGGCAACCGCGATCTGCGGTATTGGGCTGACCCCGATTTGGTGAGGCTCGGTGAGATCAACACCCACGACGGTGGACGAGGCGTCTACTTTCAGGACCCCACCGGTCACCTGCTCGAGATCATCACTCGCCCCTACGGGACGGGTCCTGCGTCAACCAACGGCTAGGCAGATGCACTCGGCGCACAGCGCTTCGATGCCGCTTCAGTAGTCCCTTGGCCT
>JBPCTU010000347.1:0-6978 GCA_051011515.1 Acidimicrobiales bacterium | reverse complement strand
TTCACCGCCAGCCCACGAGGCCGCGATGGACGCAAGGTCACCTTCCAACTTCGAGCGGTCCCCACCCCCGCCGTGCAGGACCCGACACAGCGGCAGCGACGCACCGTCCGGGTCGAAGCCCGGAGGTGTGGCAACTGCCAAGGGAACCGGCGCTCCGAGCGTCTCGGCCTCGACATCCAGCAGGTGCAGGTTCGCATCGTCCATGCGCAGACCTTAATAACCCACCTCCCGATCGTCGCTAGGTATGGGGCCGAGCTAGCTCGGAGCCGGCATCGGATCGACTGGCCCAGCGCCTGGCCGTCAGAGTCGGACTTGACTCAACGCGGCTTCGATGGCCGCAACCGCCTCGTGTCGATCCGACCAGACCTGCGACTCCCAAATGGGCACTACCTGGAAACCAACAGCCGCCATGGCTGCCTCTCGCTTGGCGTCGTCGGCGCTGGCTGAGAGCGACCAGTGGTAGGTGTCGGACTGAACCTCGATGAGCAATGGCGTGTCTCCCAGGCGAAAGTCGACGCGTCCCAGCCACTGCCGGCCGCCCACGTCGACCTGACGCCGGACGCCAGGAAGGTCCGCTCGCTGAAGGATGGAGTTGAGTCGCGACTCGAGGCCGCTCTCGGGTGGGACATAGCCGGGCCCGCGACGCTCGACGAGCATTCGCAATGGCCGGATACCCCGGCGACCTCGTCTATCGAGGTCGGCGAGAACCAGATCAAGCGATGAATAGTCGACCAGCCGCATCGTCCATGCCCGGTCCACCCATCGTTCGACCCGCCCGATCGGAGTGCTCGCCGCAACATCGGCGAGCGCGCGGGCCGGGGTGACTATCGGAAAGCCCAGATGCGTCGTCACGTGGTGCGGTGGCATCTTGCGAGTTTCGTGAGACACGAGTCCATCGCCTCCCAGCTTGCTTCCGTTCGCGGCTCGCATCCGGGTGACATGAATCGGATCGAGCCTCGCGTTGACAACGTTCCACACCACCAACGCTGAGTCGTGACTGACGACAGCTCCAGGCCCGGCGCGCAGCAGTCGAGCCATCGCTCGGTAAAGAAGCGTTGCCGGAGCCCCTGCAACGCCGAAATACGGAGCGGGCCTCGCGAATCCAACGAGGTGTCCTGAATTCTCGTCTGAGCTGCGCCAAGGTCGCGAAACTCCGGCCCTGATGGGTGGCGACTACGCCGTGTTGGCGACGCGCGAGGTGAAGCAGTTCTTGAACGCTGCTGGCGGTCACGGGACCCTCCGTCAACAAGGAGACAGGAGGGGGAAGCCACCCAAACGCTACTGGGCGCCCCTGACAGCCCTGGCCCCGCTCCTGCCAGCGTAGAGCGCGCACCCGCGTTCACTTCACGCTGGCAGAACCCTCTCGAGGGTCAATAACCGTTGGCGTAGACCTCGTGCTCCAGAGCTCGCAGCTCGGCGAATCGGCTTTTCACATCGGTGCGATGCGAGAAGTCCATCGCCAGATTCACCATCTCGTGCGGGTCTTCCTGCAGGTCATAAAACTCGTGGTCGTGCTCATCGAACTCGGCGTCACGCCCAAAGAGCATCGAGTCTCCGGTCAGAGGGATCCCAGCGGCGTCGTTGCCTCCCCCGACTCCGTAGTACCGACAGTACTTGTGACGCCCGTCGAAGATCCCCGAGCTGGCATAACGCACGTGTTCGACGCCGGGGTACCACGGCCACTCCTGAGCGAACAGCACGTAATCACGGATTGCCGCCGACTGGTCCTCGAACAACGGAGCCATCGACTCGCCGGTAAACGATGGCGTAGCGGCCACATCGACACCCCCTAACTCAGCGATTGTTCGAGCAAGGTCGAGATGGCAGGCCAACGCGTCGGTCTTGGTGCCCGCAGTCGTGACCCCCGGAGCAACCATGTACAAGGGGATCCGCATCGTCTCCTGATAGTTCCAGGGGCCCTTCGACCTCAGGCGGTGTGAGCCGCACTGGTCGCCGTGATCGGAAGTGAAGATCACGATCGTGTCGTCCCATGCCTGGGTCTCATCCAACACGCCGAGGATCCTGCCAACACACTCGTCGTTCAACTGATGGAGTTTGGCGTAGTAGTCGAGGTGTCGAAGCCAGATGTCGGTGTCAGAACGTTCCATCACGCCAGGCGTGCCCCGGGCAACCATCTGGGTCATCCACCGGCGGTGGACCTCGGGCTTGGTATGGAGATCATCATCGAAGTTGGGTGGTAGCTCGGTGAACCAGCGCTCCACCTCGTACGGGAAGCCCGGCAGATTGTCCTCTCGACCCCAGTCGCGCATCCCCATCCTTGACTTGGCCCGCTCGTAATACTCGGGGTGTTGCTCCCAGTACCAGGGCTGGTCGATGGGGAACCACATGATGTCGTGAGGGTTCACCAAACCGACGGCCAGGAACCAGGGCTCCTCGTCGTCGGCGTGCTCGCGTAGCCATGCGGCGCTCTGGTCGGCGATCGGGCCGTCGTACTCGGTCCCGCTGCCGGCCAAACCCCACCACGACTGATCGTTGCCCTCCCAGTCGCTGAAGCCGTACGCCTCCATGTTGGGCGTGGCGGTTGCCTCGAGGTGCCACTTCCCCTTGTAGCCCGTGTAGTACCCCTGCTCGCGAAGGAGGTGTCCAAGGGTTACCGCGTCGTACGAGAGTTCTGGATTCGACGGACCAGTGGAGTTCTCGGTGACACCGTGGTCTGCCATGTACTGGCCAGTGAACAATGTGGCCCTCGACGGCGAACACGGCGACGTGTGCGTGTAGTAGTTGGTGAACTCCAAACCACCATCGATCAGGCGCTGACGGTTCGGTAGATCGAATCCGTCGGGCAACCAGTCACGTTGGCGTTCCTGATCGGAGACGATTAGCAGAATGTTCGGAGCGTTCATTTCACGAACCTAGCATTGAAGGATGAACCGACTCGACGGCAAGACGATCCTGATCACTGGCGCCTCACAGGGGCAAGGAGCCGCCGAAGCCCGAGCTTGCGCGTCCGAGGGGGCCAACGTTGTCGTCGCTGACATCGACGACACCGGCCGGGGACTCGCTGCTGAGATCGAGGGCCTCTACGTGCATCTAGACGTCAGCAACGAGAGCCACTGGGAGGCGGCGCTGCAGGAGACGATCTCCGGGTTCGGAGCGGTCCACGGCCTGGTCAACAACGCCGGGATATTCAGCGCCGAAACCCTGCTCGACGGCAGTGTGGAAACCACCCGCCGGATCATCGACGTAAACCAGATGGGGACCTACTTGGGCATGAAGGTTGTGGCTCTCGAAATTATCGCTGCGGGTGGCGGCTCGATCGTCAACATCTCTTCGATCGGCGGCATGCGTGGTGTGCCTGCCTTCGCCTATGCATCGACGAAGTGGGCCGTTAGAGGGATGACCAAGTCGGCGGCCAAGGAGCTCGCACCGCATGGTGTGCGAGTCAACTCAGTGCATCCGGGCCTGGTCGACACGGCAATGATCCAAGCAACACCGCCTGATCGGTTGCAGGAGCTCGCAGCAGCGACTCCGCTCGGACGAATTGCCCAACCTGAAGACGTCGCAGCCACGGTTGTCTTCTTGCTCTCCGACGAGGCCAGCTATGTCACAGGCGCCGAGGTAGTGGTCGACGGCGGTCTGATCGCCTAACTGCCAGCGTGAAGCGCGCACCCGCGCACACTTCACGCTGGCAGAAGCGTGTGGTGGGGTCGCCGAGCGGGGGCTGCTCGGATGCGAGCCGGCCGCTACACCCAGCTCGCTATTCGAGCTGGGTGTTCACCGAATGAATCGAGTCGATGCACTCGTCGATCATCTCGTAGACCACCTGTGACGTCGGCTTGGACTTGTTCATGTTCCCGACGATCTGGCCTACAAAATAGTTGGCGAGCTTTTCGGCCCCCGAACCCTCGCGATACGCCGCCCGGTCGATCCTGGCTATGGCCTCATTGATCAGCACGGGTTGCATGGGCATCCCCAGCGGCATGGGCGTCTCCGGGCTCTCCCATTCGTCAGTCCACGACGACTTGAGCTGACGTGCATGTTTCCCGGTTCGCGACCTCGATCTGACCGTGTCGCTCGACGTCGCCCCGAGCATCTTCTGCTTCACGACCGGGTGCGTCTCTGCTTCCTCGGTCGTCAGCCACACCGAACCACACCAAACCCCTTGAGCTCCCAACGCCATCGCAGCCGCCATCTGACGGCCCCGGCCGATGCCGCCAGCGCCCAGCACCGGTGTGGCGCCGACCGCGTCCACGATCTCAGGGATGAGCACCATCGATCCGATCTCACCGGTGTGACCACCAGCCTCGTAGCCCTGCGCCACAATCAGGTCGACGCCGGAGTTCACGTGACGTTCCGCGTGTTGAGCCTTGCCGGCCAACGCCGCAACCCGACGCCCCGCATCCTGGCACTGATCGATCATGAACTGAGGCGGCGGGCCCAACGCGTTCACGATCAACGAGGGCCCAAAGGCCAGTGCTATCTCGAGGTTGGGTGCCGCGCTGCCCGCCGTCATGGGCGCAGGCGCTCCATCGTTCATGTGGAACACACCCTTGATGTCCTCGTCAGGCAAGGGCGGCACGTCGTACCGAGCCATGATGTCGGCCACGTAGTCCTGGTGTTCCTGGGGGATCATCGAACCGACCTCGCCGACTGTCATTTCGCCCTCGTCGGACCCCGCGTACTTCGCCGGGACGATGAGGTCGACTCCGTATGGAAGGTCGCCGAGTTCGTCTTCGATCCACGCCAGGTCCGTCTCCAGCCCTTGGGGCGAGTGCGCGACTGCACCCAACACCCCCAGCCCACCGGACTTCGAGACTGCCGCAACGACGTCTCGGCAATGGCTGAACGCAAAGATCGGAACATCGATCCCGAACATCTCAGTGACGTTGTTCCTCAAGTCTGTCCTCCTGGTCGCAGCGACTCACGCTACTTGGCCGGTCCTGAGCTAGCTCGACTCAGGCTCAGGCCAATAACGCTTGCGGAGTTGTTGTTTGTAGAGCTTGCCCGTTGGAAGTCGAGGAAGCTCCGGGTCGTAGTCGATGCTTCTTGGCACCTTTTGGCGAGAGAGATTCGCCTCGCAGAACTCGAGTAGTTCGCGGGTCAGGTCGTCGTTGGACTCGATGCCCGGCAACACCTGGACGATCGCCTTCACCTCCTCGCCAAGGTCCTCGTTTGGTACGCCGATGACCGCGGCGTCGGCGACCTTCGGGTGGGTGATCAGGAGGTTCTCGGTCTCCTGCGGATAGATGTTGACCCCGCCGGAGATGATCATGAATGTCTTGCGGTCGGTCAGGTAGAGGAACCCGTCCTCGTCGAGATAACCCACGTCGCCGACGGTCGTCATCCTCCCGTCAGGCGAGGTCGCCTCTCCAGTCTTCTCTGGGTCGTTGTGATACTCGAACTCGGTGACCGACTCGAACCAGATGGTCCCGCGCCGGCCGGTCGGCATCTCGTTCATATCGTCATCAAGGATGTGAAGGTCGCCGAAGATCACCTTCCCGACAGTGCCAGGGTGGGCGAGCCATTCCTCGGTGTCGCAGACGGTGAAGCCCAGACCTTCGGTGGCCCCGTAGTACTCGTGAATGATGGGTCCCCACCACTCGATCATGTCTCTCTTGACGGGGATGGGGCATGGTGCGGCGGCGTGGATGGCGACCTCCAGCGACGACAGGTCGTATCGCTCGCGCTGGTGGGGGTCGAGCTTCAGTAATCGGCTGAACATCGTCGGCACGAGCTGCGTATGCGTGACCGCGTACCGTTCGACAGCCTGCAGATACGCGACGGGCTCGAACCGCTCCATCACTACAGCGGTACCGCCCATCCTTAGCGTCAGGTTCACAGCCGCCTGGGGGGCAGAGTGATAGAGAGGCGCCGGCGACAGGTAGACCATGTCCTCCCGGTACCGCCAGAGCTGACGCAGAAAGTCGAACAACGGCATCCCTGCAGCGGGTTCGACGTCCGGTAGCGGACGAAGGATGCCCTTGGGCCGCCCGGTCGTCCCCGACGAGTACAACATCGCTGCGCCCAAGGCCTCTTCGGCCACAGCGTGGGTAGGGAAGTCGGCGACAGCGGATTCGTAGTCGATCATTCCGTCTGGCGACGTGCCGGCGTCGGGCGAGTCGACGAGCAGCACCAGCGAGACGTTGGGACACATCGCCAGCGCGTCGGTTGCCACCTCGGCCTTGGCTCGCGAGGTGATAAGCACCTGCGACTCACTGTTGTCGATGATGTACGCCAGCTCATCTGACTTCAGGTATGAGTTGATGCAGGTGAAGTAGGTGCCGGTCCGCTCTCCGGCCGCACACGCCTCCAGGTAGCGGTCGTTGTTCTCCATGAAGATCGAGTAGTGGTCGCCTCGTTGGAGACCGTGACTCCGAAGGAGGTGCGCCAGCTGGTTCGACCGGGCCTCGAACTCGCGGTAGCTGACGCTCTGGCCCGACCCCGCCATGATGAACGCCGGCCTCTCGGGGTGCTCTGTGGCGTAGTCACCGGGGTACATGGTGGGCTGAGCCTAGATCCAGATCAAAAGAGAGCACGGATCGGTCTCGGGCAACCCGGCTTGGTCCGAATCCCGTGCGGCCGAGCTGTATCGCGCAGTTAGGGTTGCCCGATGTGTTCTGTCGAGAGACCGCTGGTCGCCGACCGCGTATGACCACTGATACCGAGTCTGCTGCCCAGACGCGACCCTTCGAGCCCCTCGATTGGGGTTTGCTCATCACCGCAGCGGGCATCTGGGGCGCTTCGTTCCTGCTCATGGATATCGCGCTGGACGATTTCGAGCCGGGCTTGATCACTCTACTTCGTGTCGCGTTTGGGTTCGTCACTGTGTCCGCGTTAGCCAAGGCGCGACGACCCATCGATCGCGCTGATCGATCGAAGGTCATAGTCCTGGGCTTCACCTGGATGGCTCTGCCTTTCACGATGTTCCCGCTCGCCCAGCAGTGGATCGATTCGTCGGTCACCGGGATGCTCAACAGCGCCATGCCGGTGATGACATTGGTCATCGGGGCGGTTGTG
>JBPCTU010000346.1:0-4260 GCA_051011515.1 Acidimicrobiales bacterium | reverse complement strand
GCCTTCGTCAGCTCGACCGACCCAGGCCTCCATGATCCGACGATCGTCGAGTCGATCACGGAGCTCGGCCACGCGTTCGGGCTCGAGGTGGTGGCCGAGGGAATCGAGACCGAGGAACAGCGCCTGGCCCTCGTGGCCTTGGGCATCAAAACCGGCCAGGGCTATCTCTTCGGCCGGCCGGCCCGGCCGGACCAGCTCATCGACTGGCACGGCCAGCAGCTCGAGCTCAACCGCAACTGATCGGATCCAGCCAGGCCTCAGACCGATCAGCCCACCGATACTCCCGGCCGTCGCTCAGGGCGAAGACGCGGCTACTCGAGGATGAGCTCGATCCGGCGGTTGAGGGCGCGCCCCTCGGCGGTGTCGTTCGGGGCGATGGGCTCGGAGCCGCGCCCGTCCGCCACGAGTTGCGCCGCTTCGATACCAGCTTCGATCAAAAAGTCGACCGCCGACCGGGTGTGAACCGCTGACGTTCTAGCGCCAGTTTGGTCGCGGTGATCTGAGTACTCAGCTCGGTCGTTGGCCTCGTGTGACGGTGGAGAGACCGGGGATGAAGGCGAAGGTGGGGTCGTCGTACAGCGAGAGGATCTTGGCGCTGGTCTCCTCATCGACGACCTCCGCGGCGATCAGCAGTGGGGCCACGGCTCGGTGGCTCATCTTGATCAGCTGGGCTTGCGGGTCTCCGCCACGTATGACTTGGTACCGGCCGGTCGATTCCGTGCCTTCGATCGCTAACTCGTCGAACAGTCCCAGCATCTCGCCGCCGAGGTAGGAGTGCATGACGCCCCTTTCTCGCAGTGCTTCCCAGCTATCTCGCGAGGCTCGGTCGAATGCTGCGGCGTCAGGATGGTCAGGTGTGGCGCTGCGATAGAGCGCGAAGTCGTGATCCTCCACGACAAGCCAACCGCCGGGCTTGGTCGCGTTGAGCATGTTCTGTAGGCCCTCTTTGGGGTCAGGCACGTGGATGAGGACGACCCGGCAGTGGGTGAGGTCGAAGGCGCCGTGCTCGACTGTTCCGCTCGTGATGTCGTGCTGGTGGACCTCGATACCGGCTTCTGGGAGGTGGGCGAGACGAGAGATGTCAATGTCGGTGGCTGTCACGTGTCCGGTTTCCCCAACTTGGTTGGCCATCCAACTGGCGACGGTTCCGGAGCCGGCCCCTACTTCGAGGCATCGCCAGCCTGGAGCGATCCCCACTTGTGTGCAGTACTCGCGGGTGAACCCGTCGAGCATGTCGGTGAGCAAGCCGAGTCGTTCGTCTTCTTCGCTTTGCTCTGTTTGGGCGATGACGTATGTTCCAGCTTCCATCGTGCTCAGCCTCCCTGGCTCGCTCTTGTGGAGATGACTACGGCCATCACGATCGATGGGAGCTGTTGTCTTGCGGAGGTCGGTCAGATGAGGTCGCGCTGCGTCGAGCCCCTTCGGGCTCAACAAGAACACAACGTGTCCATTGCTGGGCCACAACAGAGCGCTGTCACGATCGAAGAGTTGATGGTCGCTCTCGGCGAAGAGTTAGAGCCGTGAGAGACTCGGTGACTGAGCGAGAGAGGAGCACCCCAGTGCAAATCCGCCTGCTTGGTGGGATCATCGTCACGGTCGATGAAGATATGGTCGATATCGGCCCAGCGAAGTGTCAGCTCGTGCTGGCGGCCCTTGCCCTTTCGGCCGGCGAAGCGATCTCCCTTTCCCGTTTGATCGACCTGGTCTGGGTTGACGAACCACCTCGCACCGCCGGACGAACGCTGCAGTCGTACGTAGCCAGGTTGCGAAAGCGCCTGGGTCCGGAGTCGATCGTTAGATCTGGGTCGGCCTACCGACTGGCCGTTGATCGAGATTCAGTTGACGTTGGCCGGTTCCAGCGATGTCTGGAGCTGGGCGACACTGACGCCGCGCTGGCGGAGTGGACGGGGACTCCCTTGGCTGGGCTGGACCCCGCTGGACTTGCGCCAGTCGTGTACGGCCTGGTGGAGCAGTGGCTTTCTGCCACGGAGGACTGCCTATCACGCCAGCTCGAAGCTGATGCGACGTCCACGATTGGGCGACTGACTGAATTGACCGCTGAATATCCATTCCGTGAGGGACTCTGGGAGCTGTTGATGCTGGCCCTGTATCGGAGTGGGCGTCAGGCGGACGCACTTGCCGCGTTCAGCAGCGCTCGGAGCCACTTGGTCGAAGCAATTGGTGTCGAACCGGGCCCACGCTTGCGAGAGATCGAGGCCCTAATCCTCGATCACGATGAGCGGCTTCCTGTCGTTCAGCATCTCGGTGATCGAGCTGAACCCCCTTCGGGAACCGTTACGTTCAGCTTCTCCGATGTTGAGCGATCGACCCAGCTTTGGGCAAAGAACCGGCACGCCATGGCGACGGCGATGGCACGCCACGACGAGCTAGTCAGAGAAGCGATACGACGTCGCCGCGGCTACTTGTTCGCGACAGGCGGCGACTCGTTCGGAGTCGCCTTCAATCGTGCCGCCGACGCCGTCGCATGGGCCGACGATGTTCAGACTGCCATAGGGCGCGAGCCATGGCGTGATGATCTGGTGCTCAAGGTCCGCATCGGCCTCCACACCGGAGAGGCCGAGGAGCGTGGTGGTGACTACTTCGGTCCACCCGTGAACGTGGCGGCTCGCATCGCCAGTATCGGACACGGTGGCCAGACCCTGGCTTCGGCGGTGACCGGGGCTGTCGCCGGTGATATCGAGGCGCTGGATCTCGGCACGTTCCGCCTCAAAGACGTCGTCGCCCCGGTAAGGATCGTGCAGCTAGACGCTGGTGATCACGCTCCGCCTCGAACCGATCAGGAGCGCGAAGGGAACCTTCCTGGACGAGCGGGCCGCTTGTTCGGTCGTCACCGTGAACTCGATCTCGTCAAGGCAGCTCTCAGCACTTCTCCACTGGTGACGTTGGTCGGGCCAGGTGGGATAGGGAAGACACGCCTAGCGGTGGCGGCAGCACAACAAGCCGCCCTCGACCTGCACAATGGTGCATGGGTCGTCGAGCTGGCCGAGACCACGTCCGCTACCGACGTTCCTCGCCTGTTCGCTGAGGTGCTGAACATCAAGGAGAGCCCCGGGCAATCCCTGACCTCTTCGATCGTCGCTGGACTGGCGGCAAGGGAATGCATGGTTGTCCTCGACAACTGCGAGCATGTCGTCGCTGCAGCTGGCGCAGTAGCTCAAGCCGTCATCGACGGCTGTCCTGACGTGAGACTGCTCGCCACCTCACGAGAGGCCCTTGGTCTCGGCCGTGAGCAACTCGTCGCCGTGACACCGCTCGACCCTGAAGGCGCTGCGGCCGAGCTCTTCGCCGATCGTGCCCGTGCTCTCGATCCCGAATTCGACCTCGATAACCATCGGTCGGAGGTCGAACAGATCTGTCAGCGGCTTGATGGTGTCCCCCTCGCCATCGAGTTGGCTGCTGCACGCTCCCGCGCATTGTCCCCAACCGATTTACTCGAACGGCTTGACGACCACCTCCGTCTGCTCAGTGGTGGGCGGCGTGTCGGTGTCGAGCGTCACCGAACCCTGCGGGCCACGATCCAATGGTCCTATGACCTGCTGACCGGACCACAACAAGTTCTGTTTCAACGATTGACGGTCTTCGCTGGGACGTTCGACTTGAACGCGGCTGAGGTGGTGACATCTGACGGTGACCTCCTTCCGGCCGACGTCGACGATCTGGTTGCCGAGCTCGTTGAACGGTCAATGATCCTGGTCGAGTCCGGACTCGCTGGTCGACGGTTCAGACTTCTCGAAACCATGCGGCAGTTCGGAGACGAGCGCCTGTTCGAGAATGGCGAAACAAGCTGGATCACAGAACGACATGCGCGGTGGTGTAGCCAGGAGCTCACCGATACTGGGCAACTCCTTACGGGCATGCGAGAGATCGAGGGCGTCGCTCAACTCGACGAGCTCTGGCCGAACCTCCGGGCCGCCTTCGACTGGGCTTGCACCAACGAACACCTCGAACTCGCGACATCTCTGCTTCGCCCAGTCAGCATGGAGGTCTTTTTCCGAAGCCGCAGCGAAGTCGGCGACTGGGCCGAACGCCTCTTGACCATCAGCTCGCCGAAGGAACCGGAGGTGATCATCGAACTCCTCGCCACTGCCGGCACGCGCTACATACGCAACCGAGACACGGGAGCATTCGCAGCTCTGGTCGAACGATGCGGCAACGCCGACGATCCGCGGATCGCCTTCGTCATCGCACAACTCGCCGACGACCACGAGGGAGTCGCGAGATTGGCTCCTCAAGCAGCAG
>JBPCTU010000345.1:0-7446 GCA_051011515.1 Acidimicrobiales bacterium | reverse complement strand
GCCTGACAGTGCCTCAAGCCGGGTGAGATCGATGGTGACGGGAAGCGAGTTGGAACTCTTGATCGGACGTAGGTCGGCCAAGGGCTCGACGTCGTCACCGAGCCCGAAGTCGGGACCGTCCTCGGGCAACAATTGGTCGACGGGCACGTTGTAGAACCGGGCAAGCCGTTGCAGTCTCGGAACCGAGATCGCTCGTTCGCCGCGCTCATAGGCGCCGAGGACCGAAGCCTTGAACTCTTCGTTCGAACTCGTTTCGACCTCTTGGAGCGACAGACGTTTCTGCCGCCTGATCGCGCGCAGCCGCTGTCCAACCCGCCTGCTGTAGCCGCTTTCGTGAACCTCTTCGTCCATCGCTCTCAATCCTGTGCCCTGGTGGCTGACTGTCGGCGCGCTTGCTGCCGTGAACTCACGATAAGTGCTAGAGAACGTCGCTGACAATGACTGAGAGTGATATTGGGTGGGATTGCTCCCTCTGCTCCTTTTGGCCCGTGGGGCGTGTTCAGCGCGCCAGCACGGCCAACACCGAGATCAGCGGTGGCGAGCGGCCAGCAGGGCGCCTGCCACGATGGCTGCGGTCTCGGCGCGAAGAACACCAGGTGCCAGCCTCACCGCAGGTAGCCGGCGCCGTTCGTCGTCGGTCCAGCCCCCTTCGGGACCGATCAGGACAACACATTGGTCTTCCAGCGAGGCTCCTTCCATGTCGCCAATGACAGCCCCAGGCGTGTCCGCCATCTCATCGAAGGCGAGCAGACCTTTGATCTCCGGTAGCCATGTTCGCCGGCTCTGCATCGCTGCCTCGCGAGCGACTCGACCCAACCTCGCCATGTTCTTGGCCTCCCGCTCCGGGTCCCATCTGGGGATCGACCGGGTAGAGACGAAAACCGAAATGGTGTCGATGCTCAGCTCGGTCAGCTTCTGTACTGCTAGCTCCGGCTTGACCCCCTTGGTCAAGGCAATACCGACGGTTAGGGCCGGGAACGGATCTGGCGAGTGGAACACCTCGCTGACGGGATCGAGAACCTGACCAAAACGACACGCCCTCCAAGCGCCCCTCCCATCTGAAACAGTGAGCGAGTCCCCGAGACGCAAACGAAGCGACCTGGTCAGGTGGTCGGCGTCGTGGTCACTGAGGATGGGCGTTTCCACATCATCGACAAACGCATGGGGACCGTCAGCACCCGACGGGCGCTCGCGCGCCGCGTCGTTGCCGTCCATCAGGAGAACGCCGACCGAATGCGCTTGAGCCAGCCAGCGTCGGCGGGCGCGACTTCTTCCTCGCGAAGTTCTGCGATGCGCCGTAACAGCTCTTCTTCTTCGTCAGAACGTGGGCTCGGAGTATCGACAATGGCCCGGACGATCAAGTCACCCCGCCCCCGTCGGTTGAGCCGCGGCACACCCCGACCCTTTAGGCGGAATTCTTCTCCGGTGACCGTCCCGCCAGGGATTACCAGCGGTTCGGACCCATCGAGTGTCTCGTAGTCCAGCTGTGTGCCCAATGCCGCCTGGGTCATCGGAACCCACATCTCGTCGATGAGGTCATCGCCCTCACGTCGGAACCGCTCGTGTGAGCCAACTCGGAGCAGGACGTAGAGGTCGCCTCGACCGCCACCGCGCGGGCCGGCCGCTCCCCGACCCGACAATCGCAGGCGAGCGCCGTTGTCGACACCGGGTGGCACCTCGATCGCGAAGTTCTTGTCCTCGGTCGTGCGACCTTCGCCCCTGCAGGTCTCACATGGTGTCGGCACCACGGATCCGAACCCCATACAGGCAGGGCAGGGACTGGTCGACAACATCTGGCCCAGGATCGACTGCCGCACCCGCTGTACCTGGCCCGAACCCTGACAAGTCGAGCAGGCTTCGCTGTGGGTGCCTGGAGCCGCTCCGGTTGCTTCACACACCGAACACGCAACCGGGAGCTTGAGTTCAACCTTGCTCTCGCCCCCGAGGACTGCTTGTTCGAAAGTGACGTCGACGATCACCTCGATGTCGTTGCCCGGAGGTGGACCACCTGCTCGGGTTCCTCCCCCACCGAAGGGATTCTGACCGAAGAAGGCTTCGAAAATATCGCCGAATGCGTCGCCACCGAATCCCTGGCCGCCGGGTCCGGCGGCCCCGAATCGGTCGTATTGCGCCCGCCGTTCGGGGTCACCCAACACCTCGTAGGCCAGGGCTGCTTCCTTGAACCGGCGCTCGGCCTCTTCATCATTTGGGTTCGCATCGGGATGGAACTGACGCGCAAGAGCTCGGTAGGCCTTCTTGATCTCGTCGTTCGATGCCGATGGGCTGACACCGAGAACTGCGTAGTAGTCGTCGTTCATGAGTCTCCGTCGCGGAGGTGATCGCTCAACTGTTGACTGACCAGAGCAACCGTGGCCATCGCCTGGGGGTACTGCATCCGCGTCGGGCCCAGGAGCGCAACCGATGCCGAGGACACGCCGTCGATGTCGACGGGCGAAACCACGAGAGAACACTCGTTGAGTGGCGCCACACCCGTTTCGGACCCAATGGCCACTTCCAGCCCACGGTCGAGGACGTCTTTGACCAGAGTGACTACCAGGTACTGCTTCTCGAGGACTTCCAGCACGTCCTGAACCTGCTCGACTGCGTCGAAGATCCCGGCAACGCTTGCTGTGCCGCCCACGAATACGGGCCTTTCCTCGGGCTCTGCGACGACGGCACTCAACTGTTGGAAGAGCCCGTCCTCACCTACACCACTCACGGGATCGTCGTGACCGTCGACGTACACCGCGACCAGCCGCTTGGCGCAAGACTCGAGATCGGTGTCGGTGACATCGGGATCGATAGGGGCCATCCTCTTCGAGATCACCGCGTTGGCTCGCACTACCACCAATAGCGCTTGATCGGTGCTGAGCCGCACCACCTGGACGCCCCTGATGGGACTGGCTTCAGCACCGGGCCCGACTACGACGGCGGCGTAGTCGGTGAGACGAGACAAGAATCCGCTCGTCTGCTTGAGCATCACCTCGAGTTCGCCCTGAGCCGCTTCGAAGAAGGATGCGACCTTGTGTTGCTGAGATCGTCCGAGTGTGTATGGCTCCATCAACGTGTCGACGAAGTATCTGTAACCCTTGTCGGACGGGACTCGCCCTGCGCTGGTGTGGGGCTGTTGCAGGTAACCCTCGTCTTCGAGCGACGCCATCTCCGACCGAACGGTCGCGGAAGAGACGTCGAGGCCGGTGGACGTGACGATCTGTGATGACCCGACAGGTTCTGAGGTCGAGATGTAACCCTCGACTACAGCCTGAAGAATGGCGGCTTTTCTCTCAGACAACATGATGCGCAGCGGGAGACCCGAATTGGAGACTGGTCGCGATGGTAGCCATCGCGTCAGTCGTCGAGGCGCAAAGCCGAGATGAAGGCCTCTTGGGGAACATCGACTCTGCCGATGGACTTCATCCGCCTCTTTCCTTCCTTCTGCTTCTTGAGCAACTTGTTCTTTCGGGTGACATCACCGCCGTAGAGCTTGGCGGTCACATCCTTGCGGTAGGCCTTCACGGTTTCGCGAGCGATGATCCGGCCCGAGATCGCGGCCTGGATCGGCACGTCGAACTGTTGACGAGGAATCAGCTCACGAAGTTTCTCGCTCATCCTGCGGCCGTACTCGTAGGAGACCTCTCGATGCACGATCGAACTGAACGCGTCAACGGGCTCGCCGTGCAACAAGATGTCGACCTTCACGAGGTCGGCGGCACTGTAGCCAGCATTGTCGTAGTCCATCGACGCATAACCCTGGCTGCGACTCTTGAGCTGATCGAAGAAGTCCATCACCACCTCGGCCAGCGGTAACCGGTAAGAGAGTTCGAGGCGCTCGGGTGAGATGTACTCCATCTTCTGCAGCTCGCCGCGCCGCGACTGGCAGAGGTCCATCAAGGTTCCGGTGTACGCCGAGGGTGTGATGATCGTGGCCATCAGGTACGGCTCTTCGATCTGCGTCATCTCGGTAGGCGCAGGGACATCGCTCGGGTTGTCGACCGCCATGACCGAGCCATCGTTTCGGGTCACCTGGTACTCAACGGACGGTGCAGTGGCAATGATGCTCAGACCGAACTCGCGCTCGAGTCGTTCGCGCACGATCTCCATGTGGAGCAGGCCCAAGAACCCGCACCGAAACCCGAAGCCAAGAGCCCCGGAGGTCTCGGGCTCGTAGGTGAAGCTGGAGTCGTTGAGACGCAGTTTCTCGAGGGCATCACGAAGAGCCGAGAACTCATCTCCATCGATCGGATACAAACCGCTGAAGACCATGGGTTTCGGTTCCCTGTAGCCCTCGAGGACGCCGTCGGCCCCATGGGTCGCGGTCGTGACCGTTTCACCCGACCTGGCCTCCCCCACGTCCTTGATGCCCGCGATCAGGTAACCGACCTCGCCGGGGCCGAGTTGTTGAATCGGACTTGGATCGGGCCGCCGCACGCCTATCTCCTCCGCCTCATGCACCGAATTCGCCTGCATGAAGCGGAGCTTTGACCGCGATTCGAGCGTTCCGTTCATGACCCGGATGGAGCTGACGACGCCGCGGTACTGGTCATAGTGGGAATCGAAGATGAGGCCCTGGAGCGGCATGTCGGCGTCGCCTTCGGGTGGGCTGACCCGATCGATGACCGCATCGAGAAGTTCGGAAACACCCTCGCCGGTCTTGGCGCTGACCCGCAGAATTTCCGAAGCCGGTATGCCCAGCACCTGTTCGATCTCGGCGGCGTAGGTATCGGGCTCGGCGGCGGGCAGGTCGATCTTGTTCAGTGCAGCCACGATCTCCAGGTCGTGTTCTAGCGCCAAGTAACAGTTGGCCAGGGTCTGAGCTTCGATTCCTTGAGCCGCATCTACCAACAAGATGACGCCTTCACACGCAGCAAGGGACCGCGAAACCTCGTATCCGAAATCGACGTGGCCCGGCGTGTCGATGAGGTTCACGACGTGATTGCGGTGCTCGAGGCGGACACTCTGCAACTTGATGGTGATTCCTCGTTCGCGTTCGAGATCCATCGAGTCGAGATACTGCTCGCGCATCTCGCGAGGGTCCACGGCTCCGCATATCTCGAGCAGGCGATCTGCAAGGGTCGACTTGCCGTGGTCAATGTGGGCGATGATTGCGATGTTGCGAATTTGATCGAGCTGCATGCTGCGGTTTCAGAGCCGGGGCGCGCCAGAGAAGTGACGCTTTCTGGGGGGTTCCCGCTAGCATACGGCCTTCGTGGGAATGCCCGATCCAAACGGCCATTCCCTGTCAGAACCAGCAATAGCAGTGAAGACCAGGTGACTCGTGGCCAACATCAAGAGCCAGATCAAGCGCAACCGCCAGAACGAAGTTCGGCGTCAGCGGAACAAGGCCGTACGTTCCGAGATGAGCACCAGGTCCAAGGCCGCAGTTGCTGCAGCGGAGTCCGGCGAAGACAGCGACGATCAGCTGGCAGCCGCGATCCAACGCATCGACAAAGCAGCCCAACAGGGCGTCATCCACAAGAACACCGCAGCGCGCAAGAAGAGCCGGCTCGTCAAGAACGTCCGCGCCGCCGAAGCTTCCTGACCGGCGCAGCGACTCAATTAACGCCCGCGTGGCAAGCGTTTCCTCGCGGGTCAGCGGTGGACCGCAGCGAGGCGCGCGACAAGCACAGCCATCGTTGTGTCCGGGTCCACGGCGCTCGCTCCCCTGAGATCGAGATCAGCCGCTGCCAGCAGACCGATGGCTCTTGTTATGCGGTCTGTCCCCAGCTTGCGCGACTGTTGCAGGGCCTTCTTCGCCGGGTAGGTGGAACCCTTCATGCCCAAGGCCTCGGCCGCCGCCTTCTCTTCTGCCAGGCCTGATCCGTCGATGCGCAGGAGCCTCGCGTAGTGGGCATGTAACGAAGCCATGATCTGGAGTGGGTGCCGACCACCCGCACCCGTCATCCGTCTGGCTCGATCGAGCGAGAGCGCGATATCGGCACTAGCGAGGGCGTCGGTGAGCTCCCATGGAGCCATCTCCCCGCGTTCCCCCAGGTAAGGCAGCACGTCATCAGCAGTCAGCTTCTGGCTGCCGAAGGTCGCGAAGAGCGTGTCGAGGACCGCGGGAACTCGGCTGCGGTCTTCACCCAGATGCTCACTCATCGCCGCCACCGCGCCGCGATCCAGGGACAGACCGGAGGCGGCAACCTGATCAGCGAGCCACTCGTTCAATCCCTTCTTTCCCTTGGGCAATCGGGCGTCAAGGGTCTCGGCGCTGACACCCTCGAGCGCAGCGCTGAGCACCTTGGGAATCTGGCCGAGGCGGGTCTGTTCGGGGCCTTTCTCCCAGACCAGAACGAGGTGGGTCGTTTCGAGCGGGTTCTCGAGGTACTCGATGAGCGGTTGGACCTGGTCGGCTTTGGAGAACAGGCCGAGTTCCCGACCGACGACGATGCGGAAGTCCGTCAGGAATGGCGGCGTCTGAGCTGCATCGACGAGGCAGGAAATCGATTCGTTGGCCTCGGAAGTCAGATAGTTCTGCGCGGTGAGTTCCTCTACCACGAGGCTCCGGTCCGCGTCGCCGAGCAACCTCTCGACCAGCTCATGGATTGCGCGAGAGAGCAGCGTCGGGTCGTCGCCTCGCAGAAGCCATACGTCGCCGCTCACCACGGTCGCTCAAACTAGCCCAGCGCCGCAGCGGTTCGATCCAAGCCGTCGCAGATAGGCCCCTTCACGGCTCTGCAGGCAGGTCCGAGGTCTCTTCGGCATCGACCACATGTCCAATCGTGATGCGTCCAGACACAATCGAAACGATCGACGCATCGGATCCCTGGCCCATGACGATCGTGTCGATGTGTCGGATCGACAGCTTGAGCAGATCGACCGCAACGTTCACCCCGTTTCCTTCGGACCCCAGAGTCAAGGTGGTGTTCTCGGTTGTCACTGCCACCCGGCTGTCGTATCCCACACGGTGGGCGCCGAGCGTTGGCCCAGGCAACAACGCGATTGCGAGCGCGACAACCGCCGCAAACCCGAGCAACCTGCCGATCCGCCGAGACCACAGTCGGTTCCACACCAGCGCTGTGCCGCAAGCCGCGGTGATCCAGACCACGCCGACTGGTGCGAACGGAATGGACGACCCGAGCCGGGCGATCCCTTCGAGGCACGCGAGACCCGCTCGGGTCGGCAGGTGAATGGCAGTTGCCAGCTGACTCGGGGCGACTCCGGCGATGAAACCGGCGGTCATTCCCCACCCCATGATGAGACCTGCAAGCGGGCCGGCTAGCACGTTCGCCGGCACCGACACCACACTCACCGGCCCGAACGTTGTGACTAGAAACGGAGCCACCGCAAGCTGCGCACCCAGCGTCACCGAGAGCAGTGCCCGCAACCAGTCGGCTCCCCGAAGCCGACGCTCGATCGGCTTGCTGAGCCACACGATGCCGGCCGACGCGGCTACCGACAGACGGAACGCGATTGTCTCGGCCAGCAGCGGGTCGACCATGAGCA
>JBPCTU010000344.1:0-4905 GCA_051011515.1 Acidimicrobiales bacterium | reverse complement strand
ATCGTTGAGGTCCTCGACCGAGCTGCGGGTCTACCTCGCGGTGATGGTCGCGGCGACAGTGCTGATAGCTGGCTGGGTGGGGACTGACCACAGTGCCACAGAGGCTGTCAGAACCTCGGCGATCGCGGTTACGTCGGCGATGAGCACCACGGGCATCACTACCTATCCGTGGTGGTCATTCGAAGCCGGCGCCCAGGCGTTGCTTCTGGTTCTGGTTGGCATCGGCGCAATGTCAGGCTCCGCAGGTGGTGGCTTCCAGTACCGGCGACTACTACAAGCCATTCAGTTCTCGCGACGCGAACTGCGCCGGCAGCTTCATCCTTCAGAGGTTGCGGTGGTTCGAGTCAACGATCGTGCCATCGACGAACGGGCGCTCGAATACACCACCGGGTTCATCGTCGTGTTCGTCTTGGCCTCTGTGGTCGGCGGCATGCTCATCGAGCTGGGCGACAGCTCCATCAGCCCCAGCGCCGCGATCTCGTTGTCGATCTCGGCATTGTCGACGACCGGGGCCCAGGTCCTTGAACCGGTGGACCTGGCCTCGCTCGGCCCGATCACCAAGATCAGCCTCTCCGGGCTGATGCTGGTCGGGCGGCTGTTCATCTATGCCGTCATACTCACCGCTTTCAACATGGTGGTGCGATTGCGTCAGCACACCCAGAGCACGCTCAGAGACATTCGTCGTGACTGAGCAACGCCTGCAGCCGGTTGAGTCCCCGACAACTCACGTTGTCGGGTTGGCGCTCATGATGTTGGTCCCGGGAATGTTGTTTGCGGCCATCATCGAGTGGAGGTCCGCCCGATCCGACGACGAGTGGGCGCTGATCATCTCGGCAGTCGTGTGTTTGGCCGTAGGCGCGTCACTTCACCGTTCCACGCGCCTCGGTGATGACATCCGCAAGGTCTCGGTCTTCTCCATCGTGGCGTGGACATGGCTCGTCTCTTCGATGTTCGGCGCGCTGCCGTATCTATTGGGCTCGATGTTCACGTGGGGAGAGTGGGACAGCGCGCTGTTCGAGTCGGTCTCCGGCTTTAGCTGCACGGGGTCAACGGTTCTGTCCGACATCGAGGCCCACGGCCGCGGTGTTCTCATGTGGCGCCAGCTGACTCAGTGGTACGGGGGCATGGGAATGGTCGTTCTGGCCGTCACCGTTCTTCCATACCTCGGAGTTGGTGGACTTGCGCTGATGACCGCGGAGGCGCCTGGCCATAGTTCCGACCGGTTGGCGCCTCGCGTCAGTGAGACGGCGCGGCGCCTTTGGTTGGTGTATTCAGGCATCACTGTCGCGGTTGCGGCCGCCATCTGGGTCCTGCCGGACACATCGTTGTACGACGGCGTGGCTCACGGCCTCACTACGGCCGCCACTGGCGGCTTCTCGCCGTACAACGACTCGGTGGGCCACTTCGACTCCTTTGCAGTCGAGCTCGTACTGATCGTCGGCATGGTGATTTGCGGAATCAGCTTTGCGATCCACTACCGGTTCATCTCCGGAGACCGTCGCAGTTACCTCCGTTCTGCAGAAACTCGTACCTACCTGTTGCTACTGCTCTCAGCATTTGCGATCACGGCGATCATCAACTGGCGTCAGGGGTTGGCCGGATTCGCAACGGCGCTTCGAGACAGCGCATTCACTGCAGCGACGCTCGGCAGTTCGACGGGGTTCGGCAACGTACGCACTGATGGCATCGGCAACTTCGTGACCTGGGGAGGTGCGGCCCAGATCGTCCTCCTGGTCTTGATGGTGATCGGTGGTTGTGTCGGCTCCACTGCCGGAGGCTCGAAAGTCTTCCGGTCGATGATCGGAATCAAACACCTCGGGCGGGAGATGCGGCGGCTTCGGCATCCAAACGGGGTGTTCCCCATCAAACTCGGTCGCGACCCAGTCCCAGAAGAGATAGTGGCCTCGGCCTTCGGGTTCTTGATCCTGTTCTTCGGATTTGTGGTGGCGGGAACGCTCCTGGTTGCGGCGACCGGGAGCGACGTCTTGACCTCGGCGAGCGCCTCGATCTCGGCCATGAGCAACATGGGACCAGCGTTGGGTGAGGCCGGGCCTACTGCGAACTTCTTGGTCTTCGACCGCCCGGCGCGCATGATTCTCGCCGCTCTAATGCTCATCGGCCGCCTCGAGATATATGCGGTGATGCTCATGCTCGCGTCATCGGCCCGTCACTACCGGCGAGCTCATCGGTCTGTCCTGGCCAAAACCCGCAGTTGACCGCGGTGCCCCCAGGGATCAAGCCCGTACAGGTTCGGAGGCCATGTAGCTGGCCAGCGCACTGCAGAGGTGTGCAGGGTCCTCGACACCGCAGAGTTCGCGGGCCGAGTGCATGGACAGCTGGGCCAACCCCATGTCAACCGTTGGGATACCCAGGCGAGCTGCTGTCACCGGGCCAATAGTCGAGCCACAGGCCAGATCGGTGCGGTTGACGAACATCTGGAACGGGACACCGGCGTTGCGACACGCCTGCTCGGCAATTGCCTGGCTTATCGCACTGGTCGCGTAACGCTCGTTGGCGTTGCGCTTGATTACCGGACCGGCGTTCAACGCGATGTGGTGCTCTGGCTCGTGGCGTTCGACGTAGTTCGGGTGCGTCGCGTGTGCGCCATCAGCGGAGATACAGCTCGACATTGCCAACGCGCGCGGCAACGAATTCTGGTCATCGGAGAGGAGGCGCTGGATCCGTCCGATGGCGTCGGGAAGCAGTGAACCAGCCGCCCCCGTGGCCGATGTGCTGCCGACCTCTTCGTGATCAAACAGGCAGATAACAACAGAATGAGGCTGAACCGGAGTTGACCGAATCGCCTCGGTTGCCGCATAACACGAGGCGAGATTGTCGATCCTCGGCGCCGCCACCATGGACCGATCGGCTCCGAGGATCGCCCCGGGGGTCAGATCGTGGGCCATGAGGTCCCAGCCACGAATCGCCTCGGGATCCGCGCCGAGACGATCTGCGAGCCAGTCTTGAAACTGCTTGGGGTCCTCATCATCAAGCGCCCACACCGGACTCATGTGCGTTTGCTTGTTCAACCTGAGCCCGCGATCGGAGATCTCTCGGTCGAGATGAATCGCCAGCTGAGGCACTCGCATGACGGCCTCGTCGACCAATATCAGGTGTTCTGCGATCCGGCCGTCCTCCTCGACGGCAACCCGTCCAGAAAGCCCCAAGTCCCGATCGAGCCACGAGTTGAGGAGCACGCCCCCGTAGACCTCGACGCCCAGTCGCACGAACCCGGCGGAGCTCGTATCCGGGTTGGGTTTGACGCGCAGATTTGGGCTGTCGGTGTGAGCGCCGACAATGCGGTAGCCCGCTTCGGGGTCGTTGCCGAGCTGCCAAGCCACCAGGCTCCCGCCTCGGCGGAAGAAACCCTGCTGGGTGTCGCCAGACCATTCATCACGTTCGGCTACCTCGCGGTACCCGGCGCTTTCGAGGCGCCGAGCCACTTGTTGGACAGCGTGGAAGGGGGACGGTGCGCCGTCGATGAACTCTGTCATCGCAAGTGCCGTGGTTTGTGGTTGCTCGGCCATAGCCCCATCATGTCAACCCAACGAGCGGAGGGCCGACTTGGCCCCTCGAGTGCCGCTGAAAGTACGATTGCATCTTCGGGAGCTGGGTCATCGTTGCCCCAAAGTGCCCACCTGGAGACCAAACCCCCCTGGATCCAAGAGTGTGGAGATCATGCCGACCCTCCGCCACAACCGCGACATGCCTCGTCAACCTCACCAACCCTCGCCCGAACCTCCGACCCCGACACGGGGGCTTTACGACCCGCGGAACGAACACGACAGCTGTGGAGTCAACTTCATCGCCGACCTTCGAGGCCGCCGGAGCCATGACATCGTCGCGACGGGGCTGGGTGCGTTGTGCCAGCTAGAGCATCGGGGTGCGTTGGGGGCCGACCCCAACACCGGCGATGGAGCCGGCATCCTCATTCAAGTCCCGGACCGCTTCTATCGAGCAGTCGTCGACTTCGATCTCCCGCCTGACGGGAGTTATGCCACAGGAATCGCCTTCCTGCCGCAGAACCCCACCGAGGCCACCGCTGCCAAGCGCCAGATAGAAGCCATCGTCACCGACGAGGGGCTCGCAGTGTTGGGTTGGCGCGAGGTGCCGGTCGAACCGGATGACCTGTTGGGCCCGGGCGCCCGCGTCACCATGCCGGCGTTCGCTCAGCCGTTCATCGCCGGCGATTCGCTTTCGGGGATCGACCTCGACCGACGGGTGTACGTGATCCGCAAACGCGTCGAACACGAGATCTCGCTCTCGTCGGGGCCCGATGAGCGCAATGAAGCCATGGGAGGCATGTCGGAGGCTCACGACGGCGTGTACTTTCCCAGCCTCTCCAGTCGCACAATCGTCTACAAGGGCATGCTGACCACCGGCCAGCTCGAGCCCTTCTACCCCGATCTGGGCGACGAACGTGTGGAGAGTGCGCTGGCCTTGGTGCACTCGAGATTCTCGACCAACACCTTTCCATCGTGGCCGCTTGCCCATCCCTATCGTTATGTAGCCCACAACGGTGAGATCAACACCGTGCAGGGCAACAGGAACTGGATGAGAGCCCGCGAAGCACTGTTGGCTTCACCCCACCTGCCCGAGGACATGGAACGGATCTTCCCGGTTTGTACACCCGGGGCGTCGGACACTGCGGGGTTCGACGAGTGTCTGGAGTTGTTGGTGCTGGGGGGATATTCGCTACAACAAGCCGTGCTCATGATGATCCCCGAGCCGTGGGAGAACCACGAGTCGATGCCCGATGACCTCCGGGCCTTCTACCGGTACCACGCTTCGATCATGGAGCCGTGGGACGGCCCAGCGTCCATCATCTTCACCGATGGAAGGGTTGTCGGGGCAGTGCTCGACCGCAATGGCCTGCGACCGTCGCGGTATTGGGTGACCGAAGAC
>JBPCTU010000343.1:0-12518 GCA_051011515.1 Acidimicrobiales bacterium | reverse complement strand
GCCCATAACCGCACCTGCAAAGCGGCCGCTCGTGTACGCGGCGGCCGCCGTCGTTGCTGCGGTGCTCATCGTTCCCGACCTGTCGGCTCGTTGGGACCTGGCAGTCGTCACTTCGCTCACGACGATGATCCTGATGTTGAGCCTCGTTCTCCTGGTTGGATACCTGGGCCAGGTTTCGCTGGTGAATCTCTCTTTAGCCGGTGTGGCTGCCTATGCGACCGTCAGATTCGCCTCGGACGGTACAAGGGAGTCCGACTTCTTGCCGGTGGTCGTAGATGGTCTGGGCCTACCTGACCCGATCGCTTTTGTTCTAGGGGTGGGAGCCGCCGTCGCCGTTGGGCTTCTGGTCGGCATTCCCGCCCTCAGAATCCGGGGTGTGCACCTGGCAGTCGTGACGCTGGCGGCAGCTTTGACGATCGAGCAACTGATCTTCGCCAACGAAACGATCGTCGGCCCTGGGGCGAGATCGAACACGCCGGTCCCGCGGCCCGAGTGGTTCGGAGTTGACCTCGGACCCCAGGACACTACGACGAACCTGTTCGATCGCTGGCAATTCACGTTCTTCGTTGTGCTGATGACAGTTCTTGTGGCGCTAGCCGTTGCCAACCTACGCCGAGGTCAGACCGGCCGGCGTTTCCTCGCCACACGCGGCAACGAACGCGCTGCAGAGGCGGCCGGGCTGGATGTCGCCCGCACGAAGATGTTGGGATTCGGTATCTCCTCGGCGATTGCGGGGATAGCGGGCGTGCTCGTGGCCTACCAACGAACCGTCCTTCAGGTGACCAGCTTCGATGAGCTGGGTGGTCTCGGCAGTCTCGCCTTCGTCTACCTGGGTGGGATCACCTCGGTTGCCGGCGCTTTCCTGGGCTCGTTGCTCGTGGCAGGCGGGATCTTGCCGACGTTCTTGCGCGGCGGAGGCGGGGGATCGCCGAGCTTCATCAGCAGCGCCATCGCCGGCATACTGCTCGTCGTCGTGGCGATCGCGTATCCCGATGGCCTAGCAGCAGCGATGAACCGTGGCGCGCGGCGGGTCGGCCGCGCGGTCCTGAAACCGGTGAGATCGCTGTCGCGTTCTCGGTCCGGTTGATCTCGCTCGGGGCCTAAGCCGCCTTGGCGCCTCTGATGTGGTTCTCCCACAGCGCGGCAGCGATGAGCACGATGCTGGCGACCAAGCCGAGCCAGACACCGACGCCAACGTTGAGTGTTGGGCCGTCGAACTGATAGACCGAAATCACGTGGGCCAACGGCACGACCAAAGCCAACAGCCCACCGGCTAGCAGCGCGTGAGGCAACAAGATGTTGGGTCCCGGTTCGGCGAGGCCTTGGGGTCGCATCCGCATGATCGCGCCAACGCCGATGGGGGCTCCGACGAAGATGAGGATCATCGCGGACCGGACGCCCCCGGGCTCGTATCCGGTGAGGCTGATTCCGCCGCTCGAGACCCACTCGAGGAATGGGAACAGAGCGACACCCGCTGCGGCCAAGAGCGTAACGATAGAGAGAGTCCGGCGGGGTCCGGGCGTGATCGGCTTGACTCCGATCACCGGCTCTTTCTCGCTGGCTGTCAACAGACCGAGCTGTGGAATGAACGAACCGGTGAAGTAGAGGGCTACTACGGCCCATCCGGTGCCGTAGTCGAACAGCTTCAACCAACCAACGATGTATGCGATCGGTATCAGCGTCGCGGACACCCCAAGGATGATCGTGAGTTGCTCGACGCCGAGGCCTGGGAGAACTCGGGTCCGGCCCAGAATTCGCATGATTGCCAAGACGATGAGGATGGCACCGATGATGAGCGCCAGGATGCCGAACCCGGTGCCGCCCTGGGAATCGAAGATTCCCATGTGGATGTTCTCGCGCCCCTCAGGCACCTTCGACCAGTCCCCGACCAGCGCAAAGACGACATACGCGACGGCCAATCCCAGATGAATCAGTTGTAGAGCGCGTTGTTGGATCATTGTCCGTCCTCGATCTCCAGTTCGCCGCCCAGGTAACTGGCTTCCAAGAGGTCCTGACGGTCTCGCAGTTCGTCCGCCGTGCCCGACAGGACTATGTCGCCGTGGCTCATGACGTAGGCCCGATTGGCGACCTCGAGCGCAAGGTGGACGTGCTGTTCGACGATCAGAACGCCCACGCCGGTTTGGTCGGCGATCTCACGCACGATCGGGAGGAGACGTTCGACGATGATGGGGGCCAAACCAAGGCTCATCTCGTCGACCAGCAACAGCTTCGGGTTCGAGACGAGGCCTCTGGCCATTGCCAACATCTGTTGCTCGCCGCCCGAGAGGAGCCCGGCGCGCCGGTTCATCAGCGGTCGTAGCGCGGGGAGCAGATCCAAGGCCCGGTCGTAGCCGTGTTTCTGGTCGCTCTTCGACCCCCTTAGGCCGAGCCGCAGGTTCTCCTGAACCGTCAGTGCGAAGAACAGCGATCGGTCCTCGGCTACATGGGCGAGCCCTCGTCTCGCAACCTTGTGCGGAGAACCGAAGGTGGTGGGTTGTCCCAACACCATCACGCTTCCATCGAGAACACGAAGCAGGCCTGAGATCGTCAGCAACGTTGTTGTCTTTCCGGCACCGTTGGCTCCGAGTAGGGCGACCACTTCGCCGCCGTCCACATGCATGTCCAGGCCACGGACTACAGGGACACTCTGATAACCGGCCGATAGATTCCGGATGTCGAGGAAGCGCTCGCCCGAGGAACCGTTCTGCTCGCTCATTGCTGGCCTCCTTCCTCTTGGAGGAGGTGCATTCGTTCTCCAGCTTGAGCCTGGACCTCCCCGGCAGCATCGCCCAGATAGGCGGCCTTGACGGCTGGATCGTCTCTGACCTCAGCAGGCGTGCCCTGAGCAATGATCTGTCCGAAGTCCAGCACGTAGATGTAGTCGCAGACCGACAGAACGAGCCCCATGTCGTGGTCGATCAAGAACACAGACATGTCGTGATCGAGAAACTCCCTGAGGTGAGTACCCAAGGTCTGGCTCTCTGCGGTGTCGAGGCCGGCGGCAGGCTCGTCGAGCAGGATCAGCTTCGGGTGAGCCGCCAGGGCTCTGGCGACGCCCACCAACTTTCGGCGACCGTGAGAGAGATCGGTGGGAAGCCGGTCGGCGTCTTCGGTCAGCCCCATGATGTCGAGCGACCACTCAACCCTCTCCTCGACCTCGTCGTCACGCGCTGTCAGGTGCATCATGTCCAGCGCGAAGCTGTACCACTTGGAGGGGTACGCCGCAACGAGCAGGTTGTCGCGCACGCTCAGATCCTCGAAGAGCTCGAGCGACTGGAACGTACGTACCAATCCGGCCTGAGCCCTTTCGTGCGGCTGCATACCCGCTATGTCTTGGCCATCGAAGGTCGCCGCGCCTGCCGACATTGGCACATATCCGGTGATGGCGTCGATGAAGGTTGTCTTTCCCGCTCCATTCGGGCCGATCAGCCCGACGAACTTGCCCTCCTCGACACTCAAGCTCACGTTGTCGTTCGCGTTGAGGCCACCGAAGGTGACGGTCAGTCCAGAGGTCTCCAAGATGTTGGTCATGTCGACTCCCCAACAAGGGTGGTGGCATCGGTTGGTGGGGTGTCTCCGTCTGGGTCCTCTTCAGCGAGGGCCTTGGGTTTCCGTCTGAGCCCCTTGAGCACGTGTTTACCTTGGTCAGTCTGTAACAGGGCAACACCTTCGCCGTTGGTCACGATCGCGTTGACGATGAGGCCGATGGCCCCGACGATGGTGATGTAGTCGCGGTTCACATCCTCGAAGTGAAGCGTGATGAAGCTGTTCACCAGCCCGCCAGCAGTCAACAAGCCGCCGATGATGGCTCCGTAGATGGTCGTTATCCCGCCGAGATAGACGAACGCCAGCACGGCCAACCCGATGAACACCCCGAAGTTGTCGAACTTGATGATCGTGAGCTTGTAGGCGAACAACACACCACCCACACCGGCTATCGCCGAAGAAATGGCGAAACCCAGAAGTTTCGTGCGAGCGACGTCCACACCGGCTGCGGCCGCTGCTCTCTCGTTGGATCGGACCGAAAGGAATCTTCGTCCCGTCTGTCCCCGGCGGAGGTTGGCCACACCCATACCGATGAGAACCAGCAAGATGATGGCGAACGTCGTGAACTGCCAATTGTCGGTGAGGAAGTCGGCCTCGTCCTGAACGCCGATGTCGATGCCGAACCAGCTTGGTCTCGAAACCGGGTTGTTGGTCCTGGCCCCCGGACCCGAAATCGCTTCGTTCTTGAAGATGAACTCCTCGATCGCGGCGACCGCAGTGATCGTGACAACGGCCAGCTGCACACCTCGGATCCTCAGCGCAGGTAACCCAAGGATCACGCCGACCACGACCGCGGTCGCAATCCCGAGTAATGCGGCAACCGGGTCAGGGAGATCCAGCCCGGGCACCGCGACGGCGTCGAAATCGTTGACCTTTTCGCCGTTACCGGCGAATCGGACCATGGCGAACGCAGCTACGCCTGCAATTGACATCTGGGCGAGAGAGATCTGACCGAGATAACCAACCAGGACCGTCAGCGACAGCATCACCATGATGGCGACCAGCGTGGTCGTGAATGCCACCATCCAGTTGGTGGTGAAGACGTTGGTGAGGAACAAACCAACTCCCGCCGCAAACATCGTGCCCAACACCACGTGGTTGGGTTTGGGCGCACGTGGCTGGCCTTTGGTGCCAATGCTGCCTCGCACCGGCAATCGGTTGCCCAGGAGGAACAGCACCAGGATGACTACAGCCAGCGGAACGACCTTCTGAACGGCGGTCCCTGGCAAGAATCCTGGCCACCAGTCGCGGTTCGCCATGTTGACCATGGACGACTGCAACATGCCCAGGGCCAGGCCGCCCACCGTGGCCAACGCCACCGAATTCAGCCCACCCAGCAGCGCCGCACCGAGAGCGGGAATGACCAGCAGGGTGTAGTTGACCGGGTTCAGTGTGCCGATCCCGACATACAGGATGCCGGCGATGCCCGCCATCAGTGCTGACAGCACCCAGTTTGCCCGAGCAAGCTTCTGTGCAGAGTAGCCAAGGAGCGCAGCGCCCTTTTCGTTCTCGTCAGCGGCGCGGGTCGCCAGCCCGAATCGGGTGTAGCGGTAGATGGCGGTAACGACCAGACCCATGACCACGGCGGCGCCGGCAACGATGATGCGGTCCCAGCCGATGTCGCCGCCGAAGCCCAGGGCATTCTCCCAAGAACCCTTGGGGAGGAATCCGTCCTGGGTCCGGAGCGTCGAACCAAAGTTCAACTGGGCAGCCGACTGCAGGTAGAGCATGGCGCCGACCGAGCCAATGACCTTCGCCAACGCTGGCGCGTTGCGCAGTGGTCGGAAGACCAGGTAGTGCATCATGAGGCCGATCAACACCGACATTCCGAGCCCCAGGGCTATCGGCCAAAACGTGCCCCAGAAGCCGTCGATGGTGTTGAAACCTTCGTCGCGAACCGAAATCGTCACTGGAAAGTTGTTGATGCCCAGGGTTTCGAGGAACCCCCAGTCGGGTATGGGGTCGAACCATGGGAGCTTGATGTCGCCTTCCAGCGTGAGCTCTGACCACGTGTAAGCCGAGTACATGGCGACGGCGCCGTGTGCGAAGTTGATGACACCGGAGCCTTTGTAGGCCGCAACGATGCCCGAACCGAGCATGGCGAAGAGGCCGCCAGCGCCCAAGCCGCTGATCATGGCAAGGAGAAACAGATCCACCTTGGCTCAAACCCCCCAATGGTTTGTGTTCCTAAGTCGGCCGTATAGACCGGCGGGGCGGCCCGATCGGAATCGGACCGCCCCGACGTTGTAGCAGATGTGTTGCGCCCGGTCGAAGTCGTAACGCCGACCGGGCCCAACAAATACGTTTCCTGGTTCAGCCCTCGCGGGGCAGACCCTCGGAGAACTCCCTAACGAAGTCAGAGACGTCGGTGAAACCTTCGGGATCCAGATCCCATCCGTCTCCGGTCCAAGTGTGCTGAGCCCAGAAGTACTCACAGATCGACTTGAACTCTTCGATGCCAACCGAGCAATCGAGCGGCGGTGTGCCGACGTTGTGGTGCTTCGGTGTGGATGCGAACTTCTCGGTCACCGCGGTTCCATCGTCGATGTCTTGTCCGTCGGCGATCATCTCGCCGAATAGAGCGTTGACGAAGAAGCCCATGTTGTAGGCGTCACGCATGAAGTTCGACTTCGGAGCTTCAGGACCAAAGGCGTCGATGACGTCTTCGCGCCAGGCCAACTCCCACTGGATGAACTCGTCGACGTCGCCCCCACCGCCGGCAATATCGCCCGCTGCCAGGTAGTCGGCGGTACCGAACTTCACCCCGATGGAGGTGTCGCTGGTGAGAACGGCGTCGTCAACGCAGGAACCCGATGCATAGATCGGAACATCGGTGGTTGCGTCGTTGCCGGCTGCGGCGAAGGCGTCCTGATACTCGGCGCAGTCCGAAGCCTGGATGCCATAGTGGATGGCCGGGCTACTAGCGCCGGAGGCCTCGATGTCGGCCAGGATCTGCTGGACGTTGGCGTCGTTGTCCGACGGATCGCCGGGCAGGTCCGGGTAACCCTGGAAGCCCACGATCTCACCCTCGTTGAGGAGGTACTGGAGCGGACGAGCCTGAGTATCGGAGTAACACTCCTGGCCAGGAGCGTTGTCCGAGTACGGAACGGCTACGTAGTCGTGACCACGTTCGCGCACCATCTCGTTGACGGCACCTGGGAACGCGACCACACAGCCACCCGTGAGGGAGAAGATGCCTTCAGTGTTGAAGTCAGCGATGAAGATCGGCAGGAACTCGAACACCGGCAGACCTTGCCAGACCGGGTACATCAGCGGCGTGAAGAAGTCGATGCCTGGCACGATGAGGTTCGCATCGGCGGTTGCGGCTTCGTTGGCACATGCCTGGGCTTCTGCCGGGTCGATCACGTGGGCACAGATCTCGAATTCGAGAGGTCGACCGGGAGTGCCGGTCATGTAGTCGGCGCCAACGCCGCCCATGTTGGTGTTGATCCAGTCGGCTGCGATTTCCATGCCTTCTGAGACCTCAGGGAAGGATCCGCCTGGGTCGCCTTCGAGGTTGACCACGAACACCGTGACTGGGTCGAGGCTCTCATCGGCTGCCAGCGGATTGACCAGGGCGTCTTGGACTGCGGCTTCGAACGCTTCTGCGCCCGCACCATGCACGGAGTCGTCGGACAGCAACATCATCTCGCCGCCGTCGCCACCGTCATCTCCACCATCGTCGCCACCGTCATCGCCCTCGGGCTCTGGCTCTGGCTCTGGTTCGGGCTCTGGCTCTGGTTCTGGCTCTTCCTCTTCGCCACCTAGTGCGCTTTCCTCTTCTTCGGGCTGCTCGGTCGAGCCGTCCTCGGTGCTTGAAGATTCGTCGTCATCGTCACCACACGCGGCGGCTACGAGAGCAAACGCAAACAGGATGGCCAGAAGCTTCATCCAAATACTGTTTCTCAAGGGTCCTCCCCCTCCTCGGTTGTCTTGACACCTGGCGTATTCGTCCAAGCTCAAGTCGCGTGCCACCGTAGACCACCAAAACGGGGCCAGGTAGTCAGCGCCGAATAAATTAACCGTTCAGTTAGTACTTGGCCCAACTCAACCACTGCCTGCCTGTAAGAAGGCTCAGTGGTGTCGGCAACGGTTCCTGCAAGAGCGCTGCTGATCGCAGGTCGAGACGGCTCGGTCCCCAAAGCCGCAGGGTCAGGCCTCGCCTGTTTCGTGCCCTTCTCGATAGTCGCCGAATGCCCTATCGCGTTCGCTCAGCGACTCCTTGAGGTCCCGCCGACCCAGCTCGGCCATGTATTTCTTGGAGGACTCCTGGTGGAAACCCAGGGCCTGAATGTCAGCGTCGGCCCTGATGCCGGTTCGGATACCCATGGCGTCCATCGCCCGGTGCGCGGCTCGTTTGTTGAGTGCAAGGAGATCCGGAGGGATCTTGGCTATCCGTTCGGCGATCGCCAAGACCTCAGCGTCCAGGTCCTTCTCGGCGAACGAGCGATTGGCTGCTCCGGCTGCGACCGCTTCGGCGCCGGTCATGTGGTCGCCGGTCAGCAACGCCTCCATGCCGCGGCGTAGCCCCATCATCCATGTCTGCCACTGCATGTCCGGCGGAGACATCAGTCGAACAGGGGGATACCCGATCTTGGCGTCGTCCGCGACGTAGATGAGGTCGCAGGCGTTGGCCAGTTCGGTGCCCCCGGCGAGACACCATCCGTGCACCTGAGCGATGACCGGTGTCGCCATGTCCCAGATCTCGAACCAGTTGTTGACTACATGGCGCGACCACCATCCATCCACCTTGGCGATGGACCGCTCGACGCTGCGGTTCGGGTTCGCGAGGTCATATCCCGCCGAGAACGCTGGGCCTGAGCCGCGCACGACCATCACCGACACGGCCCGGTCGCGGTCGCCGGCTCGCAAGCCGTCGAAAAGCTCGCCACGGATCTCGTCGCCCAACGCATTGCGCTTGTCTGGGCGGTTCAGCGTGAAACGTCGAACCTTGTCCAAGGGTTCATCGATCAAAACTGCTGGAGGGGTCTCTTCGGTCATTGTGTCAGTCCCTGCCGTTGCTCGGGTTCGGGTCAGTTTTGATCTGGTGTCACAACTCGTCGTTCAGGAAGGCATCGCGGAGCTTGCGCTTGTTGATCTTCCCCATGGTGTTGCGTCCGAGGTCCGACACCATGTGATAGCTGCGTGGACACTTGTAGCCGGTGAGCCGGTCTGCCAACCATTTGGCAAGCTCGGCGGTGTCGGGAGGAGAAGCAACCTCTGTCGGGATCACCAACGCTGTCAGTTCTTCGCCCATCTCGGGGTGCGGGATGCCAATACAGCCGACATCGTCCACTTTCGGATGCTCGATCAGGAGCAGTTCGGCTTCTGCGGGGTAGATGTTGACGCCGCCGGACACGATCATGTCGCTGAATCGGTCAGTTATGTACACGTACCCGTCGTCGTCGATGTAGCCGATTTCTCCGAGCGTGAACAACCCCGGTTCCGGGTTTGCCGTCGCGGTCTTCTCGGGGTCGTTGGGATAAACGATCCCGCGGCCCGTGGAGTCCCTGAAGTACAGCTTGCCCTCGGTGTTGGCCGGCAGTTCGTTGAGTTCGTCGTCGAGAACCAGTGCCGAGAATGGCGGGAGGGGGCGGCCGACGGAACCCTCGTGGGCCAACCACTCCTCACTGGTTATCGCGCAGACGGTGCCGACCTCGGTCGCGCCGTAAGCGTCCCTGAACACGGGACCCCACCATTCGATCATTGCCCGCTTCACATCGACTGGACACTTTGCGCCCGTGTGACCCACAAGGCGCATAGAGGAGACGTCGTACCCTGCCTTGACCTCATCGGGCAGCGCCAGCAGTCGGACGAAGTGAGTCGGCACCATCACTGCGGTCTCGGTCTTGTAGGTGTCGATCGCCGCAAGGGTTGCCTCGGCATCGAACCGCCCGAGGATGACCGACGGTTTCCCGGCCGCCAGCAATCTCATTCCCGACAACGGACCCGTGTGATACATCGGGCCAACGACGAGGTGGGTGCCGAAGGGGGCGAATCCACTGGTCTGGAGACCTTCGAGATGTTCGGAGATGGTCGAACCCCCGACGAACATCGTGGGCGGCAGTTCGGTGCCTTTGGGGCGGCCAGTCGTTCCCGAGGTGTAGAGAAGGTTTGGTCGTGGCGGTACAGCGTCGGGAGGATCTGTCGGATCACCCGTCTCGAGCCATTCTGTCCACGAGATCACCCCCGGATGATCCTCGCATCCCCACCCAATGACCGTCCTGAGACCAACTGAGACGGCCGCGGTCAACCCCCGTTCGGCCGTCTCGGGCCCGACAAATAGCATTGCGGTTTGGGAGTCCTCGAGTATGTAGGCGGTTTCGTCAGCTGTCAGGTGGAAGTTGACAGGCACCGAGGAGGCACTCCCCAGAAGGGCTCCAAGGTGGGCCAACGCGGTCTCGGCGGCGTTCTCTGCGAACACCGCCACCCGGCGTTCGGGTCCGAGGTCGGCTGCGAGGATCAGGTTGGCCGCTTGATTCAGCGTGCGGTCGACCTCGGACCAGCCGAGGACCCTGTTCGGATCCACTAACGCGAAGGCCTCCGGGGCTTCGGCCGCTCGAGAGCTGGCGAACGGTGGCATCAGGGTTTCAGCTCACGTTGCATCGAGGGTTTGCTAACGCGGCCGGCGCTGCGATGCAAATACGCCTGCTGAACGCCGGGCGAAGACGGCCACGGTTCCTCGAGTGAGTCATCGGCTCACTCGATCAGCTGCTCGACTGCGTCGCGGATCCCGTCGGCCACCAGGTTGAGCTGCGGCGAGCTGTCGTAATCGCCGGTGACCCCGAAGGAGATGGTGTCGCAATAGCTGAGTGCTGCGAACGCGAGGGGTACCCGGCCGGCAAGAGGCACCACGGGGTAGGCCTTCAGGAGTCGGCGTCCCCGGAGATGCTGGGGGTGGTCCGGCCCAGGCACGTTGACCGCGAGAGTGTCGATTCGGGTGGACTCGTGGGCGTCTTCCAGTGCGGCGCGAACACCGAGGGCCATGACGGTTGGTGCCAGGAACTGGGCCTGTCGGCGGAAGACATCGGCCGTGAGCGCCCCCCGGTTCTGGGCAGCCAGAGCCGTCTGGGCACTGATCGCGTCGAGGCGTGCTATCGGTTCCTCGATGCCGAGGGGGAGCTCGGCGACAACAGCTGACAGTTGTTGCGCGAACCCCGTTTCCTCGGTGGCTATCGCCAGAGGAATCATCGCCACCAAGCGCTTGGGGATGGGTTCGCCGAGTTCGGTCAGATAGTGCCGAACTCCGCCGACTATGGCTGCGAGTATCACGTCGTTGGTCGAGCAGTTGTGCAGCTGGCGAGCCTTCCGAACTGCACTCAAGTCCACTTGGCATCGGTGCCATCGCCGGTGTGGTCCGATGTCGGTGCGGAGGTTCGGAGAGGTCTTTCGCCGGGCGGATTCGAGCTGGCGCTGAACTGCGCGAACCGGTCTGACGGCCAGGTCGGTGATCGCTCTGATGCTCTCCATAGGGTCGAAGAGGCGATCCAGGAAGGCGTGGGGGATCAAGCTGGCGCGGTTCGGAATTGGTGCGGGGGAGAAGTCGTCTCCCACCTCGCCGGTGGGTGCCTCGTCCAACAACAGCCCGAACAGGTCGGTACCGGAGACGCCATCGATCATGCTGTAGTGGACCTTGGAGATGAGAGCCCAATGGTCGTCGACCAGGTTCGATACGACCCACAACTCCCACAAGGGTTTGGATCGGTCCATTCGCTGCGACTGGAGGCGGCCGACGAGGGCCGACAGCGCGTCTGCGCCACGCCGATCGACCAGCGCTGTGTTTCGGACGTGGAAGTCGAGGCTGAAGTGGGGGTCATCGATCCAGAGGGGACGCTCTAGGCCCATGGGCATTTGAAGAAGGCGTTGTCGGTACCTGGGGACCATTGGCACTCTCGACCGAACGAGCTCCAGGACGTCGTCGAAGGGTGGTTGTGGACCTTCGAACACGCCGATCGTCATCCCGTGGACGGCGGAGACATCGTCCTCTATTCGGAGCAGCGCGTCGTCGTAGGCGGTGAGGCGATCCATGGTTACTCCGGGTACGCGACGTCGATCGGGGCAGGTTGCTCGCTGCTCGCTTGGCGCAAGATGTCGAGCTCGGGATAGCGGTCCTCGTCTGCCAGGTCGAGCCTGGCTGCACTGGACGTTTGCAGGACGACGTTCACCACCCGTGTCGGATCCATCAGTGTGGGGCCCATTGCCTTGATCTCGTCGAGGCCGGGCTCGATGGTCAAGACTCGCGTACCTTCCTCTCGGATCGCCTTGGCCTCGCGCCGGAGTACTTCCCGGCACCAGAGCCGCATCGCACCGTTGGACGCCCGGACCCCGCTGGAGGCCGACTCAACCGACAGCGGTGAGATCACCACGACGAGGTCGAAGCTGTGGCCCAGTGCGAGGTCAGCATTGGTCGCCGAATGGATGCCCCCGTCGACAAACCGGTCGCCATCCACTGGAACCGGTCGGAAGAAGCCCGGTATGGCCGAGCTCGCCTCGGTGGCCGTTCCAACGCCGACGTCTGTGCGATCTCGGCCGAACACGACCCGCTCGCCATCGCTGAGCCGAACGGAAGGAAGCCACAGGGGATCGTCGGGCCAACCATCGTGGTGGAGTTCGGCGGCACGGTCGCCGATGACCTCGGTGCGTAGGCGCCCAGGAGGGATCAATCCAGCCGCGATCCGGCTCGGTCGGGCGAAGAAGCCCCGTATCAGTTCCCTGGCAGCCAGCGATGGTGCCGCAGGGGCGAACCTCATGGCGACCATCGGGGTTTCGTGGCCATCGCGGCCGCTGAGTTCTCGCAGCCGGGCCATCGATCGAGGATTGGTGGGGACGGTCAGAATTCGGTCAAGGGCTTGACCAACAGGCACGTTGCCACGGAGGAGCCCGCCAATGTTCGCGCCAGCGCTTGTACCCACGATGAGGTCAGCGTTTCGGGGGTCCCACCCCGTGTGCCGCTGCAGGACCGCCAGGATCGC
>JBPCTU010000342.1:0-6144 GCA_051011515.1 Acidimicrobiales bacterium | reverse complement strand
CGTCTACCTCCCGGTCGCGGCACGTTTGCGACAACTCCCCGGTTCCCTGGAGGAAAGTGCGCGCGCCCTTGGGGATACCGTTCCACAGGCCGTTCGGCGCGTTGTGCTCCCTCAGATTGCCGGATCGATCCAGGCCGGGACGCTGCTCGTCTTCTTGTACACGATCAGCGACTTCGGTGCTGTCCAGTTGATGCGTTACGACACGTTGACCCGAGCGATCGAGACCAACTACCTCGCTCGGCCCCCAGTGGCGTTCGCCCTGAGTCTGATCCTGTTGACCGTCGCTGCCACCGTCGTCGTTTTCGAGCGCATCGTGAGCAGGCGTCTTCCCGCGACCGGCACTGCCCGCGCTCAGCGCCCTGTCGAGTACCGGCTCGGTCGATGGCGATGGCCGGCCACCGGTTTTGTCGCAGTAGTGGCGGCAATGGGTGTCGGTGCGCCGGTTGCTGCTCTGATCGATTGGGCAGCAGACGGGCTCTTCCGGTCCAGTCGGGGCGCCCGGCCTCTGACCATCGACTCGGACAAGGTCATCGAGGCTGCGGGGAACACGCTGGAGTCGAGCGCACTGACCGCGGTGATTGCCGTCATGGCGGTGCTCCCAATCGCCTTCCTCGTCGGTCGCTACCGAGATCGGATCGGGTCGGGATCGCACGCGGTCGTAATCGCCACGCTCGCGCTGCCCGGCATCCTCATTGCTCTGGCGCTGCGGTTCTGGACGCTCCGTTCTGGAGCAGCCGGGGACCTGTTGTCAGACACGCTCGCTCTGCTCGTATTCGCCTATGTGGTGCGGTTCGCGTCGTTGGCAATGGGGGTCACGCTCGTGGCCGTTAGATCGGTGCCACCCCGCTTCCACGACGCCGCCGCGACCCTGGGCGCCAGCCCCTCGCGCCGCTTCAGAACAATCGATCTCCCGATCATGATGCCGGGGCTCCTTGCGGGAGCTGGTTTGGTGCTGCTCTCGACAATGAAGGAACTCCCGATCAGCTTGCTCATAGCGCCCATCGGCTATCCGACCTTGACCACCCGTATCTTCGGGTCATTCGAGGACGCCTTCGTCGCAGAAGCAGGCATCATGGCGTTGGTGTTGGTCCTCATGTCGGCGATTCTCTCCTGGTTCCTGGTGTTCCGTCGGGCCGATCACCTTTGACCGCGATGGTTGCTTCGGCATGACTCCTTTGTCTCGGTCCATGGTTCTTGTTGGGGTCATCACCTTTGTTGTTGGTCTGTCGGGTGTTGATGCTCGGGCGACCTACGGTGCGCACGTCACTGCTGATGAGCCCCAGTATCTGTTGACGGCGCTCAGTTTGGCGGAGGACTTCGATCTCGATGTATCCGATGAGATCTCTGAGGAACGTTTTCGTGACTTCCACGAGATTGGCCTCGACCCGCAGACGTTGGCTCTCAACGACAACGGGCAGGAGCTGAGTCCGCATGACCCGCTCCTGCCTTTGTTGCTCGCTATACCCATGGGTCTTGGCGGCTGGGTGTTGGCCAAGGTGGCGCTCGCAGGGATTGCAGGCATCACTGCTGCCGCAACCGTGTATCTCGCTGTGCGGCGGTTCCATGTTCCCGTCCCGGCCGCCGCTGTGGTCATCGGGGCGTTCTTCGCGGCACCTCCGTTAGTGGCCTACGGGACGCAGGTGTACCCGGCGATGCCTGCTGCATTGCTCGTGGTGCTGGGCGTGATTTCAGCAACGGGTCCGTCGAGCGCAAGGTGGAGCACAGTCGGCCTGCTGAGCGTGGTGGCGCTGCCCTGGTTGTCGGTCAAATACGTGCCGCTCGCAGCGGTCCTGGCCGTTGCGTTGCTCTGGCGACAGCGAATCGGAGAGCGCCGACGCGTGTGGGTGTTCACCGGAGCCTTGGTGGGTGCCGGCATCTTCTACGTGGTGTTTCACCAGCAGGTTTATGGAGGTTGGACGGTGTACTCCACGGGCGATCACTTCTTGGACGGCGAGTGGCAGGTGGTGGGTGCCGAACCCAATTACCTGGGCCGGAGCCGAAGAGTCGTCGGGCTGATCGTGGACCGAGAATTCGGGCTTGCGGCTCTGGCGCCGGTGTACCTGGCCGTTCCTGCCCTCATGGTTTGGTGGGTGCGTAGTCGGGTCGGGGCCCGGTGGCTCGTGCCGGCGCTCGTTGTTGTCAGTTGGTGTGTAGCCACATGGGCCGCATTGACCATGCACGGATGGTGGTGGCCGGGTCGGCAGGTTGTTCCGGTCCTACCGCTCGTCGCTGTGGTCGCGGCGGCGGCCGTCGGGCGGTCCGCCAGGAGAATCGGGCTAGTGGTGGGTGCGTGTCTCCTGGGGACCGCAACCTGGTTGTGGGTGGCCCTCGAGGCATCGACCGGCCGGAGGACCCTCATCGTCGACTTCGGCGAGACGGCCTGGCCGTTGTACCGGGTGTGGAGCAGCGTTTTGCCTGACCATCGGGCAATGGGAAGTGGCGATGTCGCCCTGACGTTCGTTTGGGCGGTCGCGCTCGTGTGGTCGTGCGTGGCGGTCTGGCGACGCACTGAGAAGAGCCAGCTCCCGAGAGCATTGGCGCACACCGAAGCATGAGTCGCGTGGCCGTGCTTGGCGCGGGGCCTGCGGGTCTGATGGCCGCACTCGGTGCGGCCGAGCGCGGCCACGATGTGGCGGTGTTCGAGGCCCAGGACAGGGTCGGGGGGATGGCTGGGTCCTTCGAGGTGAGTGGCCAGCTCGTCGACTATGGATCACACCGGCTTCACCCGGCGATTGATCCGCAGCTTATGGAGCGCTTACGAGGCCTTTTGGGCAACGATCTTCAGCGTCGTGAGCGCAACGGCAGGCTTAGGCTCCGAGACAAGTGGATCGGGTTTCCCTTGCGGGCATTCGACATGGTCCGACACATGCCTTTCGGTTTCACCGCAGGGCTCGCCGGAGATCTCGCGCTCAAGCCCTTTCGAACCGCCGACCCCAGCACATTCGCGGGCGAAGTCGAGAGCCGGCTCGGCCCAACCGTGGCGAACGAGGTCTTCGCTCCATACGCGGAGAAGCTCTACGGCCAATCCCCGAGTCGTCTCGATCGCGAGCTCGCTACGCGGCGCGTTTCGGCAAAGTCCGTGTCGCAGATCGCGAAGAAGGTCTTTCGGGCAGGTCGAGGTGCGGGCCGCACCTTCTACTACCCGCGCTCGGGTTACGGGCAGATCTCGGATCGACTCGCGCAGGCCGCTGTTGATGCCGGTGTCGTGATTCACCTCGGAACCCGCGTCGACGAAGTGCGCGCCGGCACCACATGTCAGGTCCGGACCGCGAACTCCGAAACCGAGTTCGACTTGGCCCTGTCGACTCTTCCTTTGCCGGTGCTCTCGGCAGCCCTTCGACCTCGTCCACCAGCAGCAGTGTCCGAAGCCATCGCGTCGCTCCGTTCGCGAGCCATGGTGCTGGTCTACCTGGTTGTTCCTCGGCCGCAGTACACCCCTTTCGATGCGCACTACCTGCCGGGGACCGATGTTCGCATGAGCCGGCTTTCGGAGCCGAAAAATTATCGCAACGGAGACGACCCCCCAGACCAGACCGTTCTTTGTGCGGAGATCCCCTGCTGGGATGGGGACGAGATATGGGAGGCGAGTCCGACGTCGCTCGCAGAGCTTGTGTGCGACGATCTTGCTCGAGTCGGACTTCCTCCGGTCGATCATGTGGGAGTTGAGGTGCGGCACCTGAATGCCGTGTATCCGATATACGACGTCGAAACCACCGACGCGCGCAGGGCCGTTGAGCAGTGGCTTCGGACGCCTAGCTCGGTCATCTCCCTGGGGCGACAAGGCCTCGGTGTGCCCGACAACCTCCACCATGTATTGGCCATGGGAGAAGCTGCAAGTTCGGCGCTTGGTGGTACCGGAGAGTTCGATACCGCAGCCTGGTCTGGGTCGCTCGACACGTTCTCGAACCATGTGGTCGAGGACTGACCCACCTAGCGACCCGCTCTAGTTCTTGATGCCCGGTCGGTGGTTAGGGTGGCGACTTGCCTGTTTTCCTAGCCGGCTTGTCGGCATCGCTGCTCGGGTGCGCCGACTATCTGGCCGGTTTGGGCAGTCGGCGAACCCCTCACCGGGGCGCGGCGCTCTCTCTGGCGTGGATGGCTTCGATTGTCGGGGTCGTCGTGGCTTCGGGTTATCTCCTTGTTTTCCCGCCCGAGGCCTTTACTCGAGAAGATCTCTTCTGGAGCCTCGGCGCGGGATTGTTCGCTGCAATGGCTCGCCCATTGCTCTACATGAGCATGGAGCATGGGCCGATCGTGGTCGCGGCACCGACGATCGGCGTGGTATCACTCGTGGTTCCCGCGGTGATCGGGCCCGCGACCGGGTCGTCGTTGTCGGGTCTGGAGGTCGTTGGTGTACTGGTTGCCTTTCCGGCGGTAGTTCTCATCGTGGCCGAAGGGCGCCTGCCCAGTTGGGGCACGTTCAGGGCAAGCCCAGTTTTCGTGATGGCGGCGGCGACGGGTGTTCTCCTCGGGTTGATGTCGTTGTGTCTCGCACAGGTTGCCCCTGAGGCTGGTGCCGCACCGGCTCTGGTGACTCAGATTCAGGCGGTTCTATTGATTCCGCTGATCGCCAGAGGTTTCGGCGGGTTGGCTCCGATGAGCAAGGATCTTCGGCGATTCGCTCTGGTTGTGGGCATCATCGACATAGCGGCCATCATCGCAAGCACGATCGCATTCCAGCGTGGCAATGTCGCCGTGGTCGCGGCGATCATGGGGTTCGCTCCAGCGGTGACCATCACGATCGCGTGGAAGGTCGATGGCGAACATGTTCGTGGTTGGCAATGGCTCGGCGCTGCGCTGGCGGTGGTATCGATCCTGTTATTTGCGCTCGCCGCCAGTTGAGCTCCGGGTTGACCGAGTCGGACTATCGTGCCGGCATGCAGATCACCGCCGACGACCGACTGGACATCATCGAGCTGCCTGCCCGGTACGCCGAGGCGCTCGACACCCTTCAACCCGAACAGCTGCGAGATGTCTTCACCGAAGACGCGGTTTGGGAGGTGGTGGGCGGACTTCGCCTGGAAGGCATGGCCGACATCATGGAGTTCATGGGTCGGCCCGACGTCCATCCCGGCGCTCATCTGATGACGAACATCTATATTGCGGGCGTCAAGGACGATCCAGATGGGGCGGGCCAAGTTGTCCATCTTCGTTCTCGGGGGATCTACCCAGTTGGTCCGTCAGACCGGCACAACCCGAGCGGGGTCTTCTACGGTCGTTATGACGACGACGTGGTCCAGACCGACACGGGCTGGCGGATAAGGCACCGTCGTTACGAACACGGCGGTGGCCAACCCAGCTGACCCACTTACCCGGTAGCTACTCGGTGGTGTCAGCCCGGCTGGGGATTGTTCCTCCCGGTGCCGAGTGATAGCGGGTTGTCGGACTTGGTTATCCGCAGGTTCAGCTTCAACGTGCCGAGCATGATCCCGGGCTGGTGAAGCCAGTCGTTGTTGTCCCCGTACTCGATGTTCTCCAAGCGGTCGAGCAGTACCCCCCACGCGATCTGCTGCTCGTACCGAGACAAGTTCGCTCCCGGGCAAACGCGAGGACCGGCCGAGAACGTCACGTGACGGGTGACTCCTTCACGGTCGAGGTCGAGGTCGAAGGGACACTCGAACTCCTCCTCGTCGACATTCGCCGCGCCGAAGCGTAGGTGGAGTAGCGATCCGGCTGGGACCTCGACACCCTGGAAGACCTCGTCTTGACTCGTCATGCGGGTTGACAGGCCGTGTGTTGGGGAACGCATCCGCATGGTTTCCTCGATGAAGTTCCGAAGCTTCGATCGGTCCGTCCGTATGTGTTCGAACGTGCCCGGGGTCTCACACAGAATCTGGGCTTGTTCTTCCAACGCATACTGCGTCGTCTCCAGGCCTCCGATGATCATCGCGTGCACGATGCCGGCGATCTCGATGTCGGTGAGCTTGCGACCCAAGGCTTCGTACTCGACTTCGCCGAGGAACGTGACCATGTCGTCCTGGGGGTCGTGCCGCTTCGCCTTGACGTGGTCGCGGATGTACTCCTGGAAACCCTCGAGGCGCGTGAGCATCTCTTCGGTTTGTTCTGGTCGCAGCTCGTGTCGGAGTCCGCTCCCGTGGACGAAGGGAGTGACCACGGCATCTCCCCACTCGGCCATCTGAGGAA
>JBPCTU010000341.1:0-7827 GCA_051011515.1 Acidimicrobiales bacterium | reverse complement strand
GTTCAAGAGGTCTGCTTGTGCGAGAGCGCGAACTAGGGGCTCTGCGTCCTCGAGTTCGGCGCATCCTTGGCGTGCGAGGTCGATACAAAGCTTGAAGTCATGCGCCTGAAACGCAGCCGCAGCAGCCTCGAGCAGCAGCTGTGCGTGGTCGAGTCCGACTTCTCGTTGGTCGGAGGGGACGACGTCCCACAACTCGATCGCCCGTTCGAAGTGCAGCAACGCCTCGGCGCTTGCGCCCGTTTGGTTGATCGTCATCCCGGCTTGGACTGCTGTGCTCAGCGCTTCAGGGCGGTTTACTGTCTCGTGCCAATGGTGCGCAATCAAGCCGATGCGGCTGGGTTCGGTCCTCTGGAGTGCTTCGGCCAGTGCGGCATGAAGGTCGGAGCGTTCTCCGGGTAGGAGCTCATCGATGAAGACCTCACGCGTGAGTTCGTGACGGAACCTGAAACGATCGTCCTGTTCGACGAGGAAGTATGCATCGACCAGGTTGTGGAGCGCGACGTTCATCGTGGTTCGGTCGAACCCGGTGACGGTTTGGAGCAGCTGAACATCGAGATGAGCCCCGGCCACCGATGCAACCCTCAGGAGCCCCAACGCGTCGTCGTCCAGGTCAAGAGAGCGGCTCAGCACGACGTCCCGGAGCGTCATGGGTACAGGAGTGCCCGGGGCGAGGGAACCCTGGAGCTCTTCGAGATAGAAGGCGTTACCTCCCGATCTGCGTTGCAGGTCGGCTACCGCATGACGATCGACTTCCCCGCCCACCAAGGATTCGAGGAAGGCTGCTGTTGTCTCGGTGTCGAAGGGTTCGAGGTCGATCCTTTCGGGGCGAGCAGACCGCTGCAAGTTGGCCAGCACAGGCAACAAGGGGTGGCGTCGGTGGAGGTCATCTGAGCGATACGTGACCACGAGCAAGACGGGCTGTTGCCGTAGCGCCAGCGCAAGGAATCCCACGAGATCACGTGTCGTTCGGTCGGCCCAGTGGAGATCCTCCACTACGACGACGAGCGGTTTCCGGTCCGACAGCCTGATGAGGATGCCGTTCACCAGTTCGATCAGGCGAGGAGCCTCGAGTGGTTTCTGCGATGCGGGGCGCGGAGTCCTGCTCGGAAGGTAGCCGGCCATCTCGCTCTTCGCCGGTCCAACGATCTCGTCGAAGGTTTCGGAATCGAGCTGGCGGTCAAGTTCGGCCATGAAGTCAACCACCGGTGCTACAGGCAGCAAGGTCTCTCCGAGATGGATGCAACGACCGAGCAGAACGTTCGTCCCGCGGCTGTGCGCCATATCGATCAGTGCCTCGATCAGCCGCGATTTGCCGACCCCGGCCTCGCCCGAGATCAAGAGCATCCCGCCCGTTCGCTCGTCGGTCAGTGCATGGAGGTGCTCTTCGAGGACGCTCAGTTCGGTCCGCCGGCCAACTACGGCTCCATTGCTCATCGGGTTGCCCATTGAGATGACTGTTGTGCCTGCACTGGAGCTCATCCTCCGATAGTCGGGGACTACCTCAGACTGCGCATCGGGCTTCCTACCTCAGATTACGCCTTAGGTACCTTAGAGCCCTTTCAACACGCGGGTTCTGGGTGGCATGGGTGGCCGAGCAGAGGTCGCCCCGCACCGCGATGCAGGGGCGAAATGAGGTGGTGCCAGCCCAAGTACGGGGTGTGAACCCGATGTGTCCCTGATGCCTCGCATGCGAGGTTCGAGTCGACAGCGGCCGCATCCGGCGGAACCGCACTTCCTCAGGAGGCAGCAATGGCAACAATCACAGACCGAGTTCCCACGGGAGAACACCACATCAGGACGATTGCGCTGGCTCTGGCGGTGGTGCTTGCAACGGGTTTCCTGATCGTTGGAGTGTGGGCCGCAGTTGATGGGGACTCGTCTACTCGTACGACTACATCTACGACCACAAGTGAACCAGAGACGGCGTTGAGTGCTGCTGAAGAGGTGCGGATGATGAACGAGGCGGCGGCGGGGTCGGGGAGCGTGGCGCAGTTGAGTGCTGCTGAAGAGGTGCGGATGATGAACGAGGCGGCGGCGCGGTTGGGGAGTGTGCCCGGCTGACTGGCGTCGGCGCCGGTTCCATCTCTACCTTGGCTGTGGGTACCGAAGGGATCGAACCATGAGTGATACGTCGCAAGGCCCTGGTTGGTGGGAGGCGTCGGATGGAAAGTGGTACCCGCCCGAGAGCCACCCCGACCAAAGACCCGATCCTCCCAGCGATGTGAGACAAGGCCCGATCGGCAAGCCACGATCAACTGGGCTCACGATCCTCGTCAGCATCGTCACCTTCGGGATCTGGACATTGGTGTGGTCGTACTGGAACGGCGAGGAACTCAAGGGCTACCGCAACGATGGCCTCGGAGGGATCGTCTTCCTGATCTTCACCTTCTTCTTCTTCCCGATCACCATGTTCGTGATGGCCAATGAGGTCGAGCAGATGTACAAGGAAGAAGGAGAGGACCCATTGATCACCACCCTGTGGGGTCTCTGGTTCTTGCTGCCCGTGATCGGGCAAATCATCTGGTACGTGCGCATTCAGCGAGCGATCAACGAGTTCTGGCAAGCTCGAGGTGGGACACGGAGTCCTGGTCTGACCTGAGGCCGAGCATGTGTCCATTGGCTGACGCGCTGGAGAGAAGATGACTGAAGGCTGGGACCTGGTGCTCATAGGAGCGGTCCTGATCGGTTACGCGGTGTTCTCGCGGCGGTTGGCCGGTTCACCAGTAACGGCAGCCATCGTGTTCGTGGGCGCAGGGCTTCTGTTCGGAGGCGATGGTCTCGAAATCGTCGAGATCCAGCTCGAGTCGGCTGATCTTCGGTTGTTGGCCGAGGTGACCCTGGCGCTGGTGTTGTTCACCGACGCGACTTCCCTCGACGCCGATCGGTTGAAGAGGCAGACCACCTTGCCGGTACGCCTCCTGGGGATCGCACTACCGCTCGCCATAGTTATCGGCACAGTTGTCGCGATCCCGTTGTTCAGCGAGTTGGGCTTGTGGGAAGCGGTAGTGCTCGCTGTATTGCTGGCCCCAACGGACGCTGCGCTCGGCCAGACGGTGGTGTCCGACAAGCGGTTGCCGACCATGGTGAGACAGGGCTTGAACGTTGAGAGCGGGCTGAACGATGGCGTGTGCGTACCGATCCTGGTAGCTGCTGTTGCCTTCGCCGAGCTCGAGGAACATCCGGAGTTCGAGGGCGAGGTGATTGTCGATCTGATCAAGGAGGTTGGCATCGCCGTCGGTGTCGGCCTTGGCGTGGCGCTCGTGGTTGTCGGACTCATGCGCATGTCCGAAAGCAGGAATTGGCTCGGCGAAGAGTGGGCCAGGATCGTCCCCTTGGCAACGGCGGCAGTTGCCTACGTCGCGACCGCGGAACTCCACGGCAGCGGCTTCATTGCGACCTTCGTGGCCGGACTTGCCTACGGCCGGCTGTTGGGACCGCTCGCTCACCGCTCCATCGCACTCAACGAGGAGATAGGTCAACTTCTGAGTGCGATCACCTTTTTCATGTTCGGCGCGGTCATGGTCGGGCAGGCGTTCGATGACATCGATGCCTCGGTGGTCGCGTACGCGCTCCTCAGCTTGACGCTGGTGCGGATGGTCTCGGTTGGGATCTCGCTTGTCCACACGGGGGCTCGGCCTCCGACTATGGCGTTCGTGGGCTGGTTCGGACCTCGCGGGCTGGCAACGATCGTGTTCACCCTGACCATTGTCGAGGAGTCCGGGCTTCCCGGTACGACCACCATCACGAACGCCGCAACGATCACCGTTCTCTTCAGCGTGGTTCTACACGGCGTCACGGCACCGGCACTCACGAGTCGGTACTCCGAGTGGCTGACCAGCAATCCCGACCCGCTCGCCCAGCAGGATCAGGAGCCAACATGACCGGAACTCGTTGGATTATCGAGGGTGAGATCGACCCCAGGTGGCCGATCAATACCCGCGGCAACATTGGCGAGGTCTTCCCTGAGGTTCTGACGCCGCTCAGTTATTACCACGGGGTTGTGTTCGCCGAACGAGCCTGGCGCGAGGCTTACTCCGACCTCGGGATCGCCAAGAAGGACGACTTCACCCGTGACGACCCGGTCATCATCGGCCTCTACAGCGGGTATGCGTACCTGAACCTGTCATATCTTCGGATGATCGGAGTTCGTGCTCCGGGTTCTTCAGCCGACGCAATCGATACTGCGTTCGTGGGTGAGGGTGATCCGCCGCCCTATGAGCAACAGCCAGGCGACAAGAGTTTGTCGTCGAGCGTCAAGATCCTCCGCACGGTCCTCAAGGCATTGAACGTCAAGGCGCTGCCCGAACCTGCCACGGACAGCTTCCGGCGTGCTGCCGAATTCGCCGCCAGGCGGCCGAGCCTTGATGGTCCAGAAGCGGACCTCTGGGAATACTTCGACTCCTTTCCCGACTCCTTCCAGCCAGCGTTTGCGAACCACATGAAGACCACGGCTGTCGCAGCAGTCGTTTCAGGGATTCTTGCCGATGGGGCCATAGCAGCCGGAGAGCCGGGGCTGGTCACTCACCTGATCGGAGCCGCAGGCAATGTCCACTCGGCGCAGTACGCCCAAGCCCTGTACTCGATCTCCAAGACCGTGCGCGAGTCCGCCGCGCTGACCGATGCATTCGATTCTGGTGTTGATGGCCTTCTCGATCGCGTAGCTGCCGAGCCTGGGAGCGAGCAGTTCCAGGAAGAGTTCAACGAGTTCATCGCGGAGCACGGCCACCGCGGCCCGAACGACTGGGAGCTCTCCGGTCGCACGTGGGACAACACGCCCGAGCTGGCGCTCAGCGCGATCGACGCAATGCGGAAGTCCGATCAGGACCTGTCGCCCGAGCAACGTTTGGAGGGTGACGCCAAGAGACGCCAGACAGCAATTGAGCGAGTGCGTCCCCACGTGAAACGTATCGACCGCATGAACTTCGACAAAGCAGTCAGGGCCGCGAGCTTCTGGGCTCAGGGGCGTGAGGCGACGCGCGATCGGGCGGTGCGGTTGGCGCTGCCTTTCAAGCAGGTCTATCGGGAGCTCGTGCGTCGGGCCGCTGAGCGAGGTGGGGACCCAGACCCTGTTCGGGTTGCGCTGTTGGATCCGAGAGACGAGCTTCGGAGTTACGTCTCCGACCCAGCCAGTCTGCTTGCGGTCATCGAGGAGAGGGCCGCCCTCTTTGCCCGCTTCAGCGAAGTCGAGCCGAGGTTCCTGCTGACGTCCCAGTCCGAGGTTCCTACCCTCGAGGAATTGGAGGCGAGCCAGCCGGCAGCAGCCGCGCCCGTATCGACTGGTGAGATTCTGACTGGCGACGCCGGCAGCAGCGGTGTCGCTCGCGGCAAGGCCCGGGTGATTCTCGATCCGGCCGAAGCCGGCGAACTCCTCCCCGGCGAGGTGCTGGTTGCACCGCTTACCGACCCTGCTTGGACCCCGCTGTTCATGCCGGCGGCCGCTGTTGTGGTCAACGTCGGAGCGCTGATGAGCCACGCCGTGATCGTCTCGCGCGAGCTGGCGATCCCCTGTGTGGTGGCGGTTGAAGCTGCAACTGTCCGCATCGAGACCGGCATGACGATCGAGGTTGATGGAACCGCCGGCACGGTGACTGTCCTCGAAGCCTGACATTCACTCAGCCGCCGCAATTGATCCGCGATACTGGCGTGCCGTATGTTGCCAAGTGCCCTCGTCGGATCGAGCCCCCGGTCCTGACGCGAAATTCGGAGGTTTGCCCGTGCGTCCGCGAATCCGCGTAAGTTCTCTATTGGTTGCGATCCTCGTTGCTGCTTCGCTGGTGGCCGTAGCGCCCCTCGGAGGCAACGTTGGTGCATCGAGCAGCTCCGAGTCGGGGCCGTTCAAGATCAACATCCTGCATATCAACGACCACCACTCCCACTTGAACCCCGATGGTGGGTTCAGTGCCGATCTCGGCACGAGTGCGGGCGAGGTCAGCTTCGATGCCGGCGGGTTCCCGCAGTTGGTTCGAAAGTTCGAACAGATCGAGAGCCGACGTCAGAACGTGGTGAAGATCCACGCTGGCGACGCCATCACCGGAACGCTCTTCTACAGCCTGTTCAAGGGCGAGGCTGATGCCGCGCTGATGAACCAGATCTGCTTCGACATGTTTGCCCTCGGTAACCACGAGTTCGACGACGGCGATGCGCAGCTGGCCGATGGTTTCCTGGCCGACCTCGCCGCCGACCCCGACTGCGACACGCCCGTGATCGCTGCGAACGTCGTGCCCGAAGTCGGCACTCCGCTGCGGCCCACGGCCGAGACAAGCCTCATCCAGCCCTACGTGATCAAGGAATTCGGACCGGGCGAACTGGTTGGTTTCATCGGGATCGACATCGCCCAGAAGACCAAGGTGTCTTCATCCCCGCTCGAGAGCACGCAGTTCCTCGACGAGGTCGAGACCGCCCAGTTCTACGTCGACGAGTTGACGGCTCAAGGCATCGAGAACATCGTGTTGGTGACGCATTACCAGTACGAAAATGATCTCGCCCTTGCGGCCCAGGTAACTGGGATTGACGCCATTGTTGGGGGAGACTCCCACACCCTCTTGGGCGACTTCGAGGCGATCGGCCTCGACAGTTCGGGTCCTTACCCGACAATGACAACAAACGCCGATGGTGATCCCGTTTGCATCGTGCAGGCCTGGCAGTACAGCCATGTTGTCGGCAATCTGACCCTGCGGTTCGAAGATGGGAAAACCCGGGGTTGCTGGGGTACGCCGTTCTTCATGGTGAGCGAGCCTGAGGAGGGCTTCACCAAAGAGGTCGAGATCGACGGCGAAGACGAGGATGTGCCGCTGACGCCGCAGGAGCGGCGCGAGTTCGTCCGGGCAATCTGGAAGCTCCCCAATGTCAGCATCGGCAAGCCCGATCCGGCGTCTCAAGCCATCCTCGACGAGTTCAACGAACAGGTCCTGGTGCTCGAACAACAGGTCATCGGCACAGCTACCGAAGATCTGTGCCTGGAACGAATTCCGGGCCAGGGGAGATCGGCGATCTGTGCCGTGGACGAAGTGTCGGACTCCGGGGCGATTTCGGACGTGAACGGTGGGTTCATCCAACAGATCGTCACCGACGCATTCGCGGCCCGTGCGTTCCGCGCCGACTTCGCGCTGCAGAACGCCGGCGGCGTACGAATCGACATCCCTGCTGGCGACATCACCATCGCCGATGCGTTCACACTGTTGCCATTCGCGAACACGTTGGTGGAGTTGGAGTTGAGTGGCCAGGAGGTCGCCGACGTGCTCGAGGACGCTGTTGACAACTTCTTGGAGGATGGCGGATCTACCGGGTCGTACCCGTACGGGTCCAAGCTCCGGTGGGACGTCGATCTCAGTCAACCGAGTGGAAGCCGGTTCTCGAACATCGAGGTCTTCGATGGCCCTGCTTGGGTGCCACTCGACGTCGCGGCTACCTACGTCGTCGTGACCAACAGTTTCATAGCCAGCGGTCGCGACGGCTATGACGCATTTGGCGTGGCGTTCGACGAGGGTCGTGTCGTCGACACCTTCATCGACTATGCCCAGGGCTTCATAGATTGGGTCGAACAGGACGCCGGGGGAGTTGTCAGCGTGCCTGATCCGTCGATGTTCTCTACGCAGAACTTCACACCCGCACCTGGCTGACCCGGCTAGGCCCCTCACCTGGAGTTTTTGGCTCACATGTCTCTTTTGCGATCGTTTTGCGATCGCGCTCTGGGATGGTGCTCGCACCGAAACCAGAAGGGGGCGGGGCTGCCTTGGGGGTCAACTTCGACGACCAGCGTTTCCGGCCCGTACTACGGAAAGGGAACCGAACATGAGAAGGACTATCCGGATTGTGGTGGTCTTGGCG
>JBPCTU010000340.1:0-18769 GCA_051011515.1 Acidimicrobiales bacterium | reverse complement strand
GTACGGGCCGGACCAGGCGTTGACGCAGCTCAGACGCCAACTCGACTCGCCGGGTGAGGACTTCCCGAAACGCGTGCTACGGAGGCGCGAACGTGTCAGCAAGGCCGCTCGTGTCGAAATGCTCGGCAGCGTCGGGTTGTTCCAGGGGCTCAGCAAACGCCACACAGAAGCCATCGCCAAGGTTGCAGACGATGTCGTGATCGAGCCGGGCAGCGTCTTGATCGAGGAGGGGTCCGAAGGTGACCAGTTCTTCATCGTTGTGACTGGTGAGCTCTCGGTACAGCGTCGTGGCGCAACACTCGCGCGGTGCTGCCCGGGTGAGTGTTTCGGTGAGATGAGCCTGCTCGACGGTGGTCCGAGATCCGCCACGGTCACTGCCGAGACGGTCAGCGTTCTGTTGAGTCTCGACCGCTCAGCGTTCACTGCGGTGCTGTTGGACAACCCATCGGTCAGTGTCGCGCTGCTCGAGCTGTTGTCATCGAGAATTCGGTCCTTGTCGCCTTAAAGTCGAGCTCAGAATTCGGTGCCAGGACCGGTGGTCAACTGCTCCTGACCCCGAGCGCCAACCGCAACGATTGGTCGGCGGCCTTGTCACGCAATGGGAGTAGCCTGTCTCCGCGATCAGCGTTCTCGGCCAGCTCCCCCAAGCTGGCGGCAGTGTTCACCGAGGTATCCGTCATCCGCTTCCCGATCCAGAACCCCCGGTCCTTCTTTCGAAGGAAGACCGTAAAAGACGACGCTATGGCGGGCCTCGTACTCGGGGTCGAGAGCGTTCCCGACGGTCTCGCGAGTGGCCTCTTGGCTGGCGTCAACCCAGTCGCGGGTCTGTATGCCTACCTGTACGGGATGATCGGCGGCGTGTTGTTCACCAGCACGGTGTTCATGACCGTGCAGGGAACCGGCGCGATGGCCATCATCATCAACGACGTCGACGTCGCATCGCGGGAAGACCCGGTTCGGTCGCTGGTCACCTTGTCGATTGTCACCGGGGTCGTGATGATCATCGCCGGTTATCTGGCGTTGGGGCGTTTCCTGCGCTTCGTGTCCAACGAGGTGATGACCGGCTTCATCAGCGCTGTAGGCATCAACATTGTTCTCGGCCAGCTGGACGACTTCACCGGGTACGAATCCGAAGGCGACAATCGGATCGCCAAGGCCCTGAACCTCGTTGTCAACATCTTCGAGATAGACCTGGCGACAACGGTCGTGGGCATCGTCACGGTCGTGCTCATCGTCGGGTTGCAACGAACGAGGATCGGCTCGTTGGGCCTGGTGGTGGCGGTGGCCGCCGGCTCGGTCATCGCAGGGTTGTTCAACTCGGCCGGCCAGGACGTCGCGCAGGTAAATGACATAGCCGAGATCCCCCGTGCCCTGCCGTTTGCCAAGGCGCCGTTGCTCAGCGAGATCCCGGCGATGATTGTGCCGGCGATGTCGCTCGCTTTCGTCGGCCTCGTTCAAGGTGCTGGTGTGTCAGCGGGGTTCCCCAACGAAGACGGCTCACCCAGCGACGAGTCTCAGGACTTCGTTGGTCAGGGGACCGGAAACCTGCTCTCCGGAATATTCCAGGGGACCCCGGTCGGGGGCTCCATGTCGGCAAGCGCCATCATCGTCGCTGCCGGAGCCCGCTCTCGCATGGCGATGTTCTTTGCCGGGTTGACCATGGCGATCCTCATCCTGGCGTTTGCACCCGTTGTGGAGCTGATCGCCATGCCCGCGTTGGCTGGACTGCTCATCGTCGTCGGCGTGGGGACCGTGAAGGTCGACCAGATGGTGTCGGTGGCAAAAACGGGCACTACCCACTTGGTCATCATGACCATCACCCTGATCCTGACGTTGATCATTCCACTCCAATTCGCCGTGCTCGTCGGCGTCGGGGTATCGGTGATCCTGTTCGTAGCTCAACAGTCGATGGGGCTTGTGACCAAGCGGCTTCAATTCCGGCCGGACGGTCGTGTGGAGGAGGTCGATCCTCCGATCGAGGTGCCGACCAACGACGTGGTCATACTCAACCCATACGGAGCACTGTTCTTCGCGAATGCGCAGACCCTGATCGATCAGATGCCGGCTGTCGGGCCGGGATCCGGGAACTCTGTGGTCGTGCTACGGATCCGGGGAGCCGACGATGCCGGAGTGACGCTCATCGATGTCCTGGGACAGTACTCCGAGGGCCTCCAATCGGTTGGATCCAAGCTGGTAGTTGTCACCGACAGCGATCGTGTTGTTCGGCAGATGCGCGTGACCGGGTTGTTGGAGGCCATGGGCGAGGACAACGTCTATCGAGGCACGGCATTCCTCGGTGAGACGACCCGGCAGGCCTACACCGACGCGCTCGAATGGATCTCCGAGCGGAAGGATTCGGCTCGTGAGAGTGACTCGGGTGACCCCGCTTCTGATGATCGCGACCCGCCCGATGTCACGGACGGTTCAGCGGGGGACGATTCGGATGAGGATGATTCGCCCGGCCACGACTGAGGCGACACTGCCTCTATCTCTTCAACGCCATCATGAACGCAGTTTGATCGGCGCGCTCTGATCAGCGCAGGTCTTCGGCCGCTATCGCATAGAGCTCATCTGCGCCTGCCATGACCGCCGGCAAGAGGCCGTGTGCCTGTGGCATCAGTTGGCTGGTATAGAACCGCGTGGTGTCGATCTTCGCTTGGAGGAACTCGTCGGTGTAGCTCCGGTCGTCGCTCTGCAGCAATCGCTGGGCGGCTATGGCTGACCTCGCCATCAGCCATCCGCCGCACACGAGCCCGAACATCCGGAGGTAGGGAGTCGCGGCCGCCAAGCCGTCGTCAGAGTCACGTGTTCGCTTTTCGAGGATCCAACGACCGGCAGCCTGAAGATCCGCTACCGCGGCCTCGAGCCGATCGGCGATCTCGGTGAGGCCTACTTGAACCAGGCTGGCCACCGTTTCACCCATTTCGGCAAGTAGCTCCTGGACGACCGCGCCGTCTCGCATCGGTAGTTTTCGCCCAACCAGGTCGATCGCCTGGATCCCGTTGGTCCCTTCGTAGATTGCCCCGATTCGGATGTCGCGGTAGAGCTGCGCGGCGCCGGTTTCCTCGATGTAGCCCATACCGCCGTGAACCTGGAGCCCGAGGCTGGTCAACTCATTCCCGAGGTCGGTGCCCCACGCTTTCGAGACCGGGGTAAGCAGGTCCGTCAGCTCCCGAGAGCGTTGTTGTTCGGCCTCGTCAGGGTGGTGGTGTGCGAGGTCGATGGCGTAGGCGTTGAGATACACCAGAGCTCGGATGGCCTCGACATGAGCTTTCATGGTCAGCAACATGCGGCGCACATCGGGGTGTTCGATGATCGGCACCTGTTTTCCGGGCTCACTACCTCGGCGGTGGCCCTGAAACCGCTCGATCGCATGGGCGAGTGCCTGCTGGTATGCCAGGTCGCCCAGCGCCACACCTTCGAGCCCGACCGCCAGGCGCGCTTGGTTCATCATCGTGAACATGTACCGCATCCCGGCGTTCTCTTCGCCGATCAGGTACCCGACTGCGCCACCCTGGTCCCCGAATTGCAGCACACAGGTCGGCGAGGCATGGATGCCCATCTTGTGCTCCAGGGAGACACATGTGATGTCGTTGCGTTCGGACGGGTGCCCCTGAGCGTCGAGAACGTGTTTCGGCACGATGAATAGGCTGATACCAGCCGTTCCCGGTGGCGCCGAGGGGGTTCTGGCCAGTACCAGGTGGACGATGTTGTCGGTCAGATCGTGTTCGCCCCAAGTGATAAAGATCTTCTGGCCGGAGATCAGGTACGTGCCGTCGTCTTGGCGTACAGCCTTGGTGCTCAACGCGCCGACATCGGACCCCGCCTGTGGCTCGGTCAGGTTCATCGTGCCCGACCATTCACCAGAGATCAGTTTCGGGAGCCAGGTGGCCTTCTGCTCGTCGCTTCCGTGAGCAGAGAGCGCATGAATGGCGCCCTGGGTCAGGAGTGGATTGAGCGACAGGGCCATGTTCGACGCGGTCATCATCTCGGCGATCGCGAGGCCCACCACCCAGGGCATGCCACCGCCGCCGAATTCGGGGTCGAAGGCGCTTGCCCCCCAGCCCGCCGCGACGTACTCGGCGTAGGCCTCGCGGAATCCGTCGGGCGAGGTGACTGATCCGTCGGCCTCGAGCCGCGCTCCTTGAACGTCGCCGGTGCGGTTGGTCGGGGCGATCACCTCAGCGAAGAACCGACCCGCCTCGGCAAGGAGGTCGGGGACGATATCGAGGCCGACGTCGTCGAAAATCGGCAGTTTGGCCAGGTCTTCTACACCGATGACTTCGGTAAGAGTGAAGGTCATGTCGGTGATCGGAGCTTCGTAGCCCACCCAGGGTGCTCCTTTCAGGGGAACCAGTTGGTAGGAAGTCCAACGAAAATTGGGTCCCTTTGAGGGTACCTCCGGTGATCACTGCAAGCGAGATTGCCCCGGCCCTGCTGCCCGTGAGGATGCGCCTCCCTTGGTGCGATTTGGCAACTGGTATCGTGCGCGCTGCCCGGCGGAGTCCGTCCGCCCGGGCTGGGGTGTGTAGACGGCGAAGCCGGACTGTGGGTCGGGCCGCTCCCGGCAGCTGCTTAACACCAATGAGTTGGACGTCGACGAGACCGAAGGAGATGCAATGGCGCATGGAACAGGTGACCGGATGAGGGACAGGGTTGTTGTGGTTACTGGGGCAGGCCAGGGAATCGGCTTGGCAGCTGCGGAGGCATTTGCGTCGGAGGGGGCTTCGGTTGTTGTGGCGGAGTTGAGTGCCGAGTCGGGCGGCGACGCCGTCGAGCGCATCAAGGACGCGGGCGGGGAGGCTGTTCTCGTACCCACTGATGTTGCCGATCTGGAATCGGTCCAGGCCTTGATGGCTGCCGTCGATGGACAGTTCGGGCGTTTGGACGTGTTGCACAACAACGCTGGTATTCACGAGACGAAGTTGACTCCGGTGGCGCGTAGTTTCGAGATCGACGAAGCCGACTGGCAACGCGTGATGGACATAAATCTCAAGGGCACTTGGATGTGTTCGAAACACGCAGTTCCGCTGATGGAGAAGGCGGGTGGCGGCGCGATTGTGAACGCAGCCTCGATCGGGGGGATGACTGGTTATCCGATGGGGGCGGCGTACGGCCCTTCCAAAGCCGGGATCATCCAGCTCACCCGGGTCATGGCACTCGAGCTGGCCGAAAAGAACATTCGGGTCAACAGCTACTCGCCGGGCAACACCGACACCCCGATGGTCAGCGAATACTACTCGTCGGCCCCGGAGGACCAACGGGAGATAGTGCAGAAGCAGTTGGTAGGGACCCACCTCATCCCTCGTTTGGGCGACACCGCCGAGATCGCCAAGCTCGTCTTGTTCCTGGGCAGCGACGACTCCTCATTCATGACCGGCACCAACATCGTGATCGATGGCGGCACCTTGGCTTGGCGGGGGATAAACGACTGACGACTGAGTTCGGTTGGATACCTGCGGCGGCCATCGAGGCGGGCTGCTTGACGACTGTTGCGTTCTACGTTAGTTTCCATATTGGTTAATTAGCTAAGATGGAAACTATGCTTAGAAACTAGGCCGAGAAACTAGGCCGAGAAACTAGGCCGAGAGGACGAACTCGAACCCATGGCGATGACACTGGAGGCAGGCGGGGCTCACGGCGAGCGGCTCGACGAGACCTTCGCCGCCCTGGCGAACTCCACGAGACGCGCGATTCTGGCGCGGCTGGCTGAAGGTGAGGCGAGCGTGAACGAGCTCGCCGAGCCGTTCGATCTGACGTTGCCGGCAGTCTCGAAACACATCAAGGTCCTTGAACGTGCCGGGCTGGTCACCCGCAGTCAGCGCGCACAATTCCGCCCATGCGCACTTGATGCGTCGCCGCTCCGTGACGTCTCGACCTGGGCCGAGCAGTACCGGCCGGTATGGGAGGCGCGTTTCGACCGCTTGGACGACTACATCCGTCAACTACAACCCAGCAGCAATCCAACGCGAAAGATGGAACCCGACAATGACTGAGAACGGACCGCAGAACGCGGTGGTTATCGAACGAACACTCGACGCTCCTACCGAGTTGGTCTGGCGGATGTGGACCGAGACTGAACACTTCAGGGCGTGGTACGGGCCCGACGGTGCAGCGATTCCAGTCGCCGAGATGGATGTTCGGGTCGGAGGTTCGCGCCTGGTTTGTATGGAGATGCAGACGCCGGACGGTTCGATGCAGATGTGGTTCACGGGGGAGTATCGCGAGGTGGTCGACAACCAGCGGCTGGTCTACACAGAGTCGATGGCTGACCCCCAGGGCAACGTATTGTCCCCCGCCGACATGGGTATGCCCGATGATCACCCGACCACCACCGAGGTGATTGTCGAGCTCGCCGATGTGGGAGGTCAGACCAGAATGGTCATGACCCATGCAGGTATCCCCAGTGACTCTCCAGGGGCCATGGGTTGGAACATGGCGCTGGACAAACTCGTCACCTACGTAGCCGGCCAGTAGGGCCAACGGTCTCGTCGCAACGCGCGGCGGCCTCGGGCAGCGCGGTTTGCCGGGGGCGCAGCGCTCAAGTCCGGCGCTCATGAGGCATCGTGCTCATGAGGTCAGCGCCGGTTTCGGTGATGAGGTACTGATCCTCGACTTTGACGCCCTGGTGTGTTTCGGGGTCCCCGATGTAGGACTCGATGCAGATGACCATCCCGGGCTCGAAGGCCCCCGGGAGCGGGAAACTGCGGCCAGGTTCGGCAACAGGGATGTAGGGGTACTCACCATTCAAGCCGAGGCCGTGAGCGAGGCAGTAGTACCCATACGGAGCGAACCGGTCGGGGATCTCCCAGGCCCGCCGCGCAAATGCTTCGAAATCACAGCCCGGTTCGAGCATCGCCCCGTTGTGGGTGGCCTGCTCTGAGGCCAGGGCCATGAGGTGACGTTGGGCGCGTGTAGGAACCACATCCCCGCAGATCACGGAGCGCGAGAAGTCGACTCCGTAACTGCCCGGTCCAATGGCGTCGGTGTCAATGCAGAACAGGTCTCCTTCGACGACCACGTTGTGCCCCGCCTCGTTGAAGTACGGGAAGGTTCTGGGGCCGGCTTGCACCAAGCGGGTGGACACGTACTCGCCGTCAGCTGCAATCAGACGTCGGTGGAACTCGGCCCACACCTCCACCTCGGTGAGCCCGGGCTCGACGTGGTCGAACATGGAATCGGCCGCGGCGGTGACACAAGTCATCGCTGTCCTCATGGCTGTGATCTCCAGCGGAGTTTTCCTGCGTCGGGCCTCGACGAAGACCTCGGTTGCCGATTGCAACTCGATGCCAACCCGACGTAAGGCGTCGGTGACGGGATGATCGAACGCCTCGATTCCCAGCGGATCGTTCGAGTGGTTCCGGTCTCGTAGGAGGTCAGCCACCTCGATCGCGAAGTCGTCCACGGCTGCGAGGTATGCCGGTCCGCCTACTGCCGTCAGTCCCGGCGCAGTTCGCACCTCGTTCACGGTCTGTCTGTCCGCTGCGACATGTTCAGACCCGGCGAATTCCCACAACACAACCGGGCCGTCGGCGAACACCAGCGCGAAACGAAAGGCACCCATCATCGAGTAGATCGTCATGTTCCGCACGCCGGTCGCGTACAACACGTTGATCGGGTCGGCTGTCAAGACAGCGGCAACCTGGCGGGACGCCATCGTTGATCGCAACCGCTCCAGCCTCTCGACCTCGATTGTCATCGTTCGACCCAACCATCCCTCGATGGCCGCTCCGAGCGTGCGCTGTCCCGAGGCTCAGGTCGCTCAGGCGCCTCGTCGGCCTGGGGATGTCCGGCAGGCTTGTTGAACGCGAGGTAGTGGCAGTTCAACTTGTTTCCAATACTGAAGCTCTCCTCAACAACCTCGGGCCCGCGAATGCGGCAACGGTCAACTGCAGCAGCCCTGCTGCAACGAAGACGGTGTTGACGTTGGTCGCGGCTGCCACGAAGCCGCCGGCAATGGCCCCCAAGGGGATCGCCCCCCACCCCAGGAATCGGTAGACGCTGTTCACCCGACCCAGCATGTCATCGGGGATCAACACTTGGCGCGCCGAGACGGTGATCACGTTCCATGTCATGCCGGCAAAGCTGACAGCAGCAATGAGCAGTCCAGCGACGATTCCAGATGTGGTGAACGCGATCAACAACAAAGCGGTGGCGATCACCACGTAGGCCGTAAGCATCGTCGGGCCGGGTCCGAACCGGTTGTGGATGCGACTGGCCGCAAGGGAACCAGCCAACCCGCCCGCGGCTCCGGCCGTCAACAGGAGTCCGAAGCCCAGGTCACCAAGGCCCAGGTCGTCTTGGGCAAACAGAACCAAGATGGAGAGGCCGGCGTTCCCGGCGAAGTTCGTCACGGCCAGAAGAATGGCAAGAATGCGCAGCAGGTCGTGGCGCCAGAGCCACGCGATGCCATCCTTCATCTCTGTACGCAACCGACTCGGTCCAGGCCGCGAAGGCGGTCGATAGACACCCGGGATAGCCACGATGAGCAGCGCGGAAACACCGAAGGTCGCCGCATCGAAGAACAGCGGCAATGCGGCAGCCACAGCGAACAGCGCTGCGCCCAGAGGTGGTCCGACCAAGCCGTTTGCCACCAACTCCGCGGCCCCGAGCTGACCGTTGGCCTGATGGAGGTCTTGTGGCTGGACAAGCGACGGCAACAGAGTTTGCGCTGAGTTGTCGTAGAAAACCTCGGCTGCCCCAGCGACAGCGGCAGCGACATAGATGGCCCAAACACTATGAACTGCGGTGGCGACGGCAACTGCGAGCGCTGAGAGGACAACGAAGCGGCACGCGTTGGCTCTCCACATGATCACCCTGCGGTCCCAGCGGTCCGTCAACACGCCTACGGGGAGGGCGAACAGCAACCACGGAAGTCGAGCGACGAAGGCCACGCCGGCGACGACAAGGGGGTCGCGAGAAAGGGTGGCGACCAGGAGCGGCAGCGCCGCGAGAGTTACGCCGTCGCCGAGGTTCGACACCGAGGCGGCGCCCAACAACAGCTTGAAGTTGCCAGACCGTCTCAAGGCGATCGGGTGAGTCGAGCGCTGGTGGTTGGGAGAGCGTGGCTCAGCGCGGACGGCTTTCTGCCGTCGCCTTGATCGCCGCGAGAGTCTGTTCGATCGACGTTTGTGTCAGCGCGACCCGGGCTTGAAACTGCTCTTCCGACATTGCTTGGACGCCGGGGGTCTTGTTGACGAGCCACCATCTCTCGGTGAGGCGGGTGCCGCCGTCGACCGGAGACATCTCGTAGCTCCACCAAGTGCAATTGGCCTCGACACCACCGACGACAAAGGTGAACTCTCGGCCAGGTTCGGCAACGGCGACCTCGGACTCGCGGGTCCACTCCCGCTCGCCCGCCCGGTTGTGTCCCACGAACCAGTCGCCGGCCTCGCCGCTGCCACCATCCTTCCACTCGCCCCCAAGGGCCTCGGGGCTCCACTCGCCCATCCTGGGTAGGTCCGAAACAAGGTCATAAACGACGTCCGGCGGGGCCGAGACGAGAATCGAGGCCTCGTTGTGCGCAAGTACTTCGTCGGGTTTCTCCACAGATCTCCTCCGCCGGGCTGTTGACCGACCGTCTTGTGGTGATCCTACGCCGTGGCCTGGCCCGTCGGGATCGTGACTGAATTAGGGTCTGCCCGGACAGTAGAGGGGTCATCAAACATGGGGATTCGACGCGTAGTGACCGGGCATGACTCAGAGGGCAAGGCCGTTGTCGTGGACGATGAGGAACTCGAGCCGGACACGTTCACGCTGATGCCGGGAATGGAGAACCTGCAGTTGTGGGCATCGGATGGCGCCCAGACGTACCCCGATGCCGGGATCGATCCCGGAGGGGCCACGTACTTCCCACCGGTTGGCGGGTTCAGGTTTGGAGTGCTCACCGTGCCTCCCGAGTCCGAGGTGCCCATACCTGACCCCGAGGCGCTCGCGGCGGGCGCCGAAGAAGTAGAAGCCAAGATGCCCGGGATGATGGGTCACATGGAGCCCGACGAGCCCGGAATGCACACGACCGACACCACTGATTTCGAGGTGGTGTTGGCGGGTGAGTTCGTCCTCGAGCTCGACGATGGCGTCGAGGTCGTCGTCGGGCCGGGGGACGTCGTGGTGCAGAACGGAACGCGGCACCGTTGGCACAATCGCGGTGATGTACCTGCGACGTTTGCGCTGTTCATGGTCGGCGCGAACCGCAGTTGAGGATCGTGGACGACATGACAGCACCGCGAACCTACGACGAACGCCACGCCGCCGCACTGGAGGTGCTCGATGGCTTCCTCGGAGGCCGAGGCGATCCGGCTCGGGTCGCCCGTTCGATGCAGAGGCGCCATGGGCCGTTGGGCGACTTCGGGATCGACGTGGTGCTCGGTGATATTTGGGCTCGCCCGGAGCTGAGCCGCCGGGACAGGAGCCTCATTGTTGTGTCGGTACTGGGGGCGCTGGGTAGTTCCGACGAGTTGGCCTGGCACACACAGGTTGGGCTCAACCACGGGCTGACCCGCACCGAGATCGACGAAGCGTTGCTGCATGTTGCGGTCTACGCGGGTTTCCCGATGGCGATGCAAGCGAGCCGCATTGTCGATGAGTGTCTCCGCAGCCTGGACGGCGTCGACCGGTTACCGGAACGGCCGAAGAGCGCGCGGCAGGGCGATGCCGAACGTAGGGCTGCTGCGTGTGACGTTCGCCAGACGATCACCGGCGGCCGTACCAGCTCAGAACCCGCCGAGGACTTCGACGATGTGGTCGCCAGGATCGGCGAGGTGGGTCGCGTCATGTACCCGTGGGCCTTCGGCGATGTGTGGGCTCGCCCGGAGCTGGGCCGACGTGACCGCAGCCTGATTGTGATCGCGCTTCTGACGGCGCTGTCGAGAGAAGATGAGTTGAGCTTCCACATCCCGGCTGGTTTGAATCACGGGCTCTCGCGTGCCGAGGTCGAGGAAATCATGGTGCAGCTCACCATCTATGCCGGTGTGCCTCGAGCGATAGGTGGTGCTCTGGCGATGCGTCAGGTCTTTGCCGACCTCGATGCACCTGGGGACGGTTAGTTGTGCCACTAGCGCCAATGAGCCCACGCTGATTACCGGCTGTGGCATGGGTGTTGCGGGCCCGGCTGCCTTGGCCGGTGCCACTACGGTGAGACCCAACAGCAGTCCCTTCACGAGCACTGGGAGGCATCGGTGCGTATTGGGTTCATAGGTTTGGGCAATGTCGGATCGAAACTGGCTGGCAGCCTGCTGCGCAACGGCTTCGACCTCACAGTGCGTGATCTCGACTTGGCGGCGGCGCAACCTCTCCTGGACCAGGGTGCCGAGTGGGCCTCGTCACCGAAAGAGCTCGCGGAACAGGTTGACGTTGTCATCACCTGCTTGCCGAGCCCAGCTGCCTCTGCCGCGGTGATGGAAGCACCCGACGGTGTCCTGTCCGGTATGGGTCCAGGGATGATCTGGGCCGAGATGTCGACGACTGATCAAGGGGAGGTCGAGCGTCTCGGGGCGGCGGTTGCGACACAAGGGGCGCATGCCATCGACTGTCCGGTTTCGGGTGGTTGTCATCGCGCCGCTACCGGAAACATATCGATATTCGCCGGCTGTGAACGCGAGGTTTTCGAGCAATTCCTGCCGGTCCTCACCGCGATGGGCCGTCGCGTCCTGCACACAGGGCCGCTCGGTAGCGCATCGGTGCTCAAAGTCGTCACGAACTACTTGGCGACCGCCAATCTGGTGTCGGTGGCCGAGGCCTTGGTCACCTGTGAGCGCGCCGGGATGGATCTCAATACCGCCTATGAGGCCATCCGGATTTCGTCGGGGAACTCGTTCGTGCACGAAACTGAGAGTCAGGTGATCCTCAACGGCAGTCGAGATATCAACTTCACGATGGACCTCGTCATCAAGGATGTCTCGTTGTTCCAGGACATCGCCGATCGTGCGGGTGTCGGGCTCGAACTCTCTCCGCTCCTCATCTCGATCTTCGAGGATGCGGCAGATCGCTACGGCGGGCGCGAGTGGTCTCCGAACGTGATCCGCCGTCTCGAGGACGCCACTGGAGCCCAAGTGCTTGCGCCCGGATTTCCCGCCGAGATGATCGACGACGAACCCGAAGAGCCGGGTTACGAGGTCGTTCCGGGCGGGGCGGCATGACCCAGCAGCAGCCCGGGAGCGCCAGACAAGCAGCACCGCGGGCCACGCTACGGTAAGAGCAACAAAACGAGGTCCGAATGGCCGTAACCACTCCGTACCAGCTCACCGACCGATACCTCGGCGACGAGGGAACGGTCTTTCTGACTGGTATCCAGGCTCTCGCTCGGTTCCCACTCGAGCAGCTACGAGCCGATCGCCGCGCCGGCTGGAACACGGCGGCATTTGCGTCGGGTTATCCGGGTTCGCCCCTGGGCGGATACGACGGCACCATTCGGGCAGCCGCACGTCTGGCGCCGGATCTTCCCGTCATCGCCCAGCCCGGTCTCAATGAAGAGCTGGCGGCCAGCGCAGTCATGGGGTCCCAATTGGCGGTGCTTCAACCCGACTGTCGCTACGAGGGCGTCATCGGGATCTGGTATGGCAAGGCTCCTGGCGTCGAACGCGCTGCGGATGCGCTCCGACACGCCGTCTACGCGGGGACCTCCACTCGGGGTGGGGCAGTGGCTCTGGTCGGCGACGACCCATCGGCAAAAAGTTCAACCGTCCCGTCCTCGTCGGCCGGACTCGTCGCCGACATGCACATGCCACTGCTCTATCCGGGTGACCCTGCCGAGGCGCTTGATCTCGGACGCCACGCGATCGCGTTGTCACGGACCACTGGATTGTGGTCCGCCATGAAGATGGTGGCCGACGTTGCCGATGCCACCGCGACTGTGTCGCTCGACCCCGACCGGATCACGCCGGTCATACCTACCATCGACGGTGAGCGATACCGCCACCTGCCCGATGGCAGGTTATTGACCCCGCACACGATCGAGCTCGAACAGGAGATCGTCGAGGTCCGTTATGAGCTCGCTCGCCAATACGCGTCGAGCAACCGACTCAACGACGCGGTGGTGGCGCCCGCCGATGCCTGGCTCGGGATCGTTTCGTCAGGCATTACCTACAGGGAAGTCAGAGAGGCTCTGGCGCGTCTCGGGCTGGTGAGCGATGACGACGTGGCATCGGTCGGAATCAGGCTGCTCAAGATGGGGATGCCGCTTCCGTTCAACCCCAACACCATTCTCTCGTTCGCGAAAGGCCTCAAGGAGGTCTTCGTCATCGAGGAGAAACAGCCCAACATGGAGTCGCTGATCAAGGACGCGTTGTATCCCCTTGCCGATCGGCCTCTTGTTGTCGGCAAGTTCGATCAACGTGGAGAGCTGTTGCTACCCGGTTATGGGTCTCTGGACGCCGACTCGATCCTGCCCCGGTTGCGCCAGCGGCTCGAACGCCGGATCGACCCAGCCCGACTGGCGCCGCCGCCGCCGGCTAAGCGCGAGAAAGTTCTGCTGCCCCTGTCGGTGGATCGCACCCCGTTCTACTGCTCGGGTTGCCCGCACAACCGGAGCACCAGCGCTCCGGAGGGCGCGCTTGTCGGAGCCGGCATCGGTTGTCACACCATGGCTCTGCTCATGGACGAGGACCGCGTTGGTGACATCGCTTATGTCACCGCGATGGGCGGAGAGGGTCTGCCATGGGTCGGCATGGCCCAGTTCGTAGAGAGGGAGCATTTCGTCCAGAACCTGGGCGATGGCACGTATTTCCACTCGGGCCAGTTGGCGATCCAGGCAGCAATTGCGTCTGGCGTGAACATCACCTACAAGCTGCTCTACAACGGCACGGTCGCGATGACCGGTGGTCAGGACCCGCAGGGCCAGTTGCCCGTGAGTGATGTCGCTCGAACGCTTCTCACCCAAGGGGTGGCCCGCGTGTTGGTCACCACCGATGCCCCAGGTGCCTACGACGATGTCGATCTGCCCTCCGGTGTCGAGGTATGGGATCGGCGCAGGCTGATGGAGGCCCAGGAGGTGCTTGCCGCTCAGGCCGGCGTCACGGTGCTCATCCACGACCAGGGTTGTGCGGCCGAGATCCGTCGCGCGCGAAAGCGCGGCCTGACACCGACGCCTGCCCAGCGCGTCGTGATCAACAGCCGAATCTGCGAAGGCTGTGGCGACTGTGGCCAGGTCAGCAACTGCCTCTCGGTGCAGCCCATCGACACCAGATTCGGGCCGAAGACGCGTATCGATCAGACCACCTGCAACTTCGACTACTCATGCCTCGAGGGGGACTGCCCCTCGTTCATGACCGTCGAGGTGGCTGAGGGCCGTGACGCACGCTCCGAAGCGCCCGCCGTCGAGATCGAGCCACCAATGCCGGTGTTGGCGGTTCCCGGAGACGAGTTCGCCATGCGGATCACCGGCATCGGTGGCACAGGCGTCGTCACGGTCGCGCAGGTCCTCGGGACGGCGGCGATGCTCGATGGTTACCACGTCCGAGGTCTGGACCAGATCGGCCTGTCACAGAAGGCGGGCCCGGTCGTCTCCGACGTACGGCTCTCGCGAACGTCGCCGACTGCGACCAACCGTCTCGGTGAGGGTCAGGCCGATCTGTTGCTGGCATTCGATCAGCTGGTCGCAGCTTCGCCGCGCGGCCTTCTCACCGCGACCCCCGACCGCACTGCCGTGGTGGGTTCCGCGACGGCCACGCCAACTGGCGAGATGATCACCCATCTCGAGCTGGAGATGCCACAGGCGGATGCTCTGGCCGACCGAATCGCGGCTACGTCGCGGGGAGACCAACAGCATTGGGCCGATGCTGCTGCGGTGACCAGCGAGCTGTTGGGTTCGTCAACTACCTCCAACATGTTCGTGGTCGGCATGGCGGTGCAGGCCGGCTGCCTCCCGATCGGCCCAGAGGCCATATCTCAGGCGATAACGCTCAACAACGTCGCCGTTGATGCAAACCTGTTGGCGTTCAGGTGGGGGAGGCTTCAGATTTCCAACCCCGAGGTGGTGGCAGCGGTCCTTGCTTCATCCGATCCAGCGGATGAGGTTGATGCCGAGGCCGAGTTGGACCAACGATGGCTCGAGCGGATCGATGCGCTGGCAGTCGAGGAAGGGCTGCGTGCCGACCTGGAGCTGTTCGCATCCGAGCTCGTGGCGTGGGGCCGTAGTTCGACCCCGGACAATTGGCTCTCTCTGGTGGAACGAGTTCGTGTTCGAGAACAAGCGCTCGATCCTGGCTCCGAGGCGCTGACCAGGGCGGCTGCGGCCAACCTCTTCAAGCTCACGGCCTACAAGGACGAGTACGAGGTTGCGCGACTCATGCTCGACGACGAGGCAATGGCTGAGGCGCGAACCCTCGCAGGAGAAGACGGCAAGATCGTGTGGAGGCTGCACCCGCCGATGCTGCGAGCCCTCGGCCTTTCTCGCAAGATCGAGGTAGGTGCATGGGCTACACCGGGAGTCGCTGCGCTTTCTGCGGCCAAACGACTCCGGGGCACGGTTGCGGATCCGTTCCGCTGGGCGGAAGTGCGCAAGGTCGAGCGCGAGCTGGCGAGGGAGTACACCGAGGCGATGGACAAAGTTTTGAAGGCGGTCGAGGGGGACACCCTCGGCGCTGCGGTTGCGCTTGCAGAGCTACCTGACATGGTGCGCGGGTATGAGGACATCAAGCTTGCGAACGTTGCCCGATACCGCGCTGAGTTGGCTAAGGCGCTCCGAGAATTTTCGCAGTGAGGGTCCTGGCGGCTTGAGCCGGCGAGAGTTCGCGCCGACTGGCCCGGGCCAACAGGTCTGACCCTTCAGGCGCCTCGAGAGCCAGCTGGGCGCGGGAGGCCATCAACTGTTCCACCCGGTTCGATACTTCAAGGCGGAGGCGACCGTCCCTCCGCTCGGAGAGCAGACCCGTAGTCTCCAAGTGCAGCCGGTGAGCTTCGATCGCCTCCCACACGTCGCTCGCTCCGGTGCCATCCAGAGCCGACGACATGATGATGGGCGGGCGGTACCCAGAGTCGTGTTCTTGACCGGTGACGTGGCTGAGATCGAGCATGAGTTCCAAGTCGCGCCGCGCGTCGTTGGCTCCTGGTCGGTCAGCCTTGTTAACGACGAACACGTCTGCGACTTCGAGGAGCCCCGCCTTGTTCGCCTGGACCGCGTCGCCCCATCCGGGTGTTACGACGACCACTGTTGTGTCCGCAGCTCCTGCAACATCGACCTCGACCTGACCAACACCAACGGTCTCGATTATCACGGGATCGAACCCAGCTGCGTCGAAGACCCTGACTGCACCGGGTACCGCCAGGGCCAACCCTCCGGAGTGGCCCCTCGTGGCCATCGACCGTATGAACGCTGATTCTCCGGCAAGGTCGTCCATACGTATCCGGTCGCCGAGAATCGCACCACCCGTAAGGGGTGAGGATGGGTCGACGGCCAGAACTGATGGCCGAATACCGAGCTCGGGCAACAACCTGGTCAACTGACCGGTGAGCGTTGACTTCCCAGCACCTGGAGCACCGGTGATTCCCACTACGTGAGCGGATCCTGAGGCAGGGTGCGCGAGTTCGGTGATGACGTCGGCCTCGTCCCCGCCGCGCTCGACATGGGTGAGCAGCCGACCCAGGGCCCGCCGTTCCCCGGCGATGGCCCGCTCGTAGATCTCCGCTGTCGAGAGGCCCTTCAGGCTCACGCGGGGCGATCCGCCTGGGCAGCTACTGCATCCAAGACCACCTGCACGACCTCTTCAGCGGGCGCGCCGGGTCCGAGTACTGCCGCTACTCCCGCTTTGTGCAGCTCGTCGAGGTCGGCGTCGGGCACGATTCCGCCGACGATCACCGGTAGGTCGAGGTCGGCGTCGGCCAGCGCCTGCACCATTGCCGGAGCCAAGGTCAGGTGGCCGGCGTTGTGCATGGACAGGCCGATGGCGTCGGCGTCCTCTTCCTCGGCCGCCGCAACGATGCTTTCCGTGGTCTGGCGGAGGCCGAGATAGATAACCTCCATCCCGGCGTCCCTCAGAATTCGGGCCACCACCTTGATGCCGCGATCGTGGCCGTCGAGGCCGAGTTTCGCGAGGATGATTCGCAGGTTGGGGCCGCTCACACGATGGCTTTCTCGACGTAGGTGCCGAACACCGACTCCATGGCCATCACGATCTCTTCCTCGGTCGCGTAGGTGTTGACCGCTTCGATGATCGAGGGCATCAGGTTCGCTGTCGGTTCGGCTGCCGTGGCCGTGACGTTGGCGAGTGCTGCCTCTACGGCGTTGTCATTCCGCTTCATCTTGACATCGGCGAGTCGCTTGAGCTGGTAGTCCTCGGTTTCGCTGCCGATGCGCAGAAGGTTGGTCTCGTCTTCCTCGTTCCCCTCGGTGAAGTCGTTCACCCCAACGATGATTCGGCGACCTGCGTTTACCTCGCGCTCGAATCGATAGGCCGCGTCAGCGATCTCGCCGACGAAGTACCCGTTCTCGATGCCTTCGTAGCAGCCTTCGAGGATGGACCCGTTTCCTAGTTCCAGCAGGTGGTCGAAGATCGCTTCGGCCTGCCGTTCCATCTCATCGGTCATCCACTCGACGTAGGGGGCTCCACCCAATGGATCGGCGACGTTGGGCACCCCTGTCTCGTGGGCCACGATCTGTTGGGTCCGCAAGGCAATCCTCGCCGCCTTCTCGGTCGGCAGTGCCAACGCCTCGTCGAAGCTGTCAGTGTGAAGTGACTGGGACCCTCCGATGGCTGCTGCCAGAGCTTGCATACCCACTCGAGCGATGTTGTTCTCGGGTTGCTGGGCCGTCAGGGAAACTCCGGCAGTTTGGGTATGGAACCGGCACAACATCGCTCGCTCGTCGGTAGCCCCGTATCTCTCTTTCATCCACCTGGCCCAGATCCGCCGGGAGGCTCGGAACTTTCCGATCTCCTCGAAGAAGTCGATGTGGCTGTTGAAGAAGAAGCTGAGCCTCTTCCCGAACTCGTTGACATCTTCGCCAGCGGCAATTGCGGCTTCGACGTAGGCAAAACCGTTGGCCAAGGTGAATGCCAGTTCTTGGGCAGCGGTCGAACCTGCCTCGCGAATGTGGTAGCCGGATATCGAAACTGGGTGCCACCTGGGCATCTCGGCGGTGGTGTACTTAACCATGTCGGTGATGATCCGCATGGATGGTCGAGGTGGGTAGATGTACTCCTTCTGGGCCTGGTACTCCTTGAGGATGTCGTTTTGGATTGTCCCGGCCAGTTGCTGAGGTGTTACGTCTTTCTCCTCGGCGACAGCCACGTACATGGCCAAAAGAATTGCAGCAGGTCCGTTGATCGTCATCGAGGTCGAGACCGAGGCGAGGTCGATGTCTGCGAACAGATCCTCCATGTCGGCCAGGGTGTCGATGGCGACGCCGGCGCGGCCGACCTCGCCGAGCGACCAGGAGCTGTCTGAATCGCGGCCCATGAGCGTGGGCATGTCGAAGGCGGTCGACAGGCCCGTTCCACCGTTGCGCAAGATCTCCTTGAACCTGGCATTGGTGTCCTCGGCGGTACCGAAGCCGGCAAACATTCTCATCGTCCACAGGCGAGATCGGTACATCGTGGGATACACGCCGCGGGTGTACGGGTACTGTCCCGGATACGGCCCGTCTCCGTAGACCGCGTCGACTGGCACCCCTGACATGGTTTCGAACGGGACGTCGCGCAGTGGGGTCGAGTCGTACGCCTCCTGCCAAGCTTGCTCGAGGTCGGCTTGATTCGGCTCGGGTTCGTGAGGTGTGTTTGGCTCGGCCACGACGGGCTCCTGGGTTTCGGTGGGTGTGCCGGAGGGAATACCACTCGGC
>JBPCTU010000339.1:0-3127 GCA_051011515.1 Acidimicrobiales bacterium | reverse complement strand
GTCAAAGCGTTGAGTTTGACGTTGGCCCGGGCCGTAAAGGCGACGAGGCTCTTAACGTCCGGCCTGTCTGAATAGGCAGCGTCGCTGTTCGTCGTCGGCCTGATTGGCCGGCGGCGTTCGACGTTTTAGCGGGCATTCCAACCGGTGATGGCAGGAGCTCCACAGTGCGGTAGTGCGGGATGAGCCGGCCGCATCTGTTGGTTGTGGCGGCGCTCGACGGTGTCACCCGCCGTCCGCCCAGTCGACTGCTTTCCAGGCCGTGTTTGTGAACAGCTGGCTCGGGGCGAGCGCGGCAAGTCCCTCGAGGACCTCGTCTGGTTCGCAGGTGTCGTAGAGGTCGTCGTTGTCGCCCAAGCCGCTCTTGTGCTGGAGAAGGTGACGAATGCTGATTGGATCGGCCACCTCGAAGTGGACGTAGTCCGCGAGAAGGTCGTCGAGACCTACCAGGCCCTGATCCACCAGCTGGAGGACCGCGGCGGCTGTGATCATCTTCGATCCGCTGCCGAGGAAGAACGGATCATCTGGCCCGATCTGCGATCCGGTGGTGCCTTCACCAGATACCACCGTTTCCTGGCCTTGGGCGTCTGAGGCATGGATGAGCGCCCGCCGAACACCATCGGCCATGGATTGAAGGTCCCTGATGTCGCGAGCCACGGTGTTGCTCGCGATGGAGGCGGTGTCGCTGGCGACGGACTCTGCCTCACTGGAGGGGCTTGGCGCGACAGGAGATGTTGTGTCTGCACTCGGCGCGCATCCTGCCGCCAGGAGGACGGAAGCGATCGTGGCAACCAGGAGCGTCACTCGAGGGCCGGATACTTGTGTGCACCACTTCGTTCGCGCTTGTAGCGGCTTGACCGAAGTAGCTCGACGGAGCGGTGGGTGTTGCATGACTGTTCCTCTCTGCGGCGTGGCTTCTGGTCCCTTAAGAGCGTTGAGGTGACGGCCGTTACCACGCGGGCTTCCAAAGAGGTTCCCGTGGTCGGGGAGTGACGCGATCTTGACTACTACGTCTGACGTAGTAGATTGTTCCTGTGCGAGACGTGCAACTGTTGGTCCTGACTGCGTTGGCTGCAGCTCCGATGCATGGACACGGGATTCGAGCTGAGATCGAACGGCTCTCTGGTCAGCCGGTAGGCCCTGGCACGCTGTATGGGGCAATAGGACGTCTCGAAGCCGAGGGCCTCATCCGAGCCCTTCCACCTGTTGAGCGACGTAAGCCCTACGAGCTGACTAGTGCCGGCTGTCGCCGCCTGGCGGACGATATCGAGAAGAGCCGGCAGCTCGTGAAGACCGCCGAAGAACGACTCGGGGGGCTCACGTGGACTGGTTGATCCTCCGGATCCTCCCAGTGGCGATCCGAGCGAACCATGGCGGCGAGCTCGAGGACATGCTTGCCACCTCGACGCGGCCGGTTCGTGATCGTGCCGACATCGCCATCGCGGGAGTTGGGCTGCGACTCGGGCGCGCAATGCGTCCGCTGCTGGTAGCCGCCGCCTTCGCCATGTGCGGATTCGGCTTCGCACTGGTCCGCGTCGTGGGGCACCTGCGCTACGGGTTCGGAGAGATTCCAGAACACTGGTGGTCGACGTTGATCGCAGGCGGGTTCACAGGCTCGCTCATCGCTTCGACAGTTTTGGCATTCGCATCTCGCAGCGTTGCCATCTGGAACACCCTTCGCTGATCGAGGCCGCCCGAAGATCCCCGGCCGAAATGTTGCGCCACAGCCCCGCCGAAAGAGGTCGGTGCAGTCCTCCGCGCGAGAGATGCCAACGCGATGGTTGCTGAGAGCTACCTTGGCCAGTGATGGAGTCTGGTGAGAGCGCAGGCGGTACCCGCGGTGATCTCCTTGAGTCTCCATTGGAGCTGCCGTGCGGCCTGCTGCTCCAGAATCGTCTGGTGAAGGCGGCGATGTCTGACTCGCTAGCTGACGGCGCCGGACAACCGACCGATGACCAGATCGAGCTGTACCGAAGGTGGGCGCGCGGCGGGGTCGGCTTGTCGATCATTGGTGAGGTGCAAGTCGATCCTCGATATCCCGAAAAGCCCGGCAACCTGGTGTTGGGAGACCAGCGGAACCGGCGGGCTTTCGAGCTTCTAGCTCAAGCGGGAGCCGAGCGCGGATCGCATGTTTGGCCGCAGCTCGGTCACGCCGGCGCGCTAGCGCATGCACCCATCTCTCGGCCTGCTGGACCATCTGCGTTGGATGTTGAGGGGCTCGCGTGCAGGGAGCTTTCGCCGGGGGAGATTGAGGCTTTGCCGCGTAGCTACGCACGAGCCGCTCTCCGGGCCCGATCGGATGGCTTTCGTGGGGTCGAGGTCCACGCTGGCCATGGCTTCTTGTTGAGCCAGTTCTTGTCGCCGTTGTTCAATCGACGCACTGATGCGTACGGCGGATCGATCGAGGCCCGATGTCGAATCATCGTCGAGATCGTGCGAGAGATCCGCGCCGAACTCGGGCCAGAATTCGCGGTCGGGGTAAAGGTCAATTCGAGCGACGAGCTGGAAGGGGGACTGACCGAGACCGACAGCCTGGTGGCTATTCAGCTGTTGGCGGATGAGTCGGTCGACCTGATCGACATCAGCGGTGGGACGTACTTCCCGGGCGCGCCAACGAGCTCTGACCGGAACTCGACAGGGCCGTACTATGTGGAGTTTGCGCGGCGAGTTCGGCAGACGATCGCGACGCCGATAATGGTCACCGGGGGCTTCAAGACCCGACAAGAGGCCAGCGATGCGTTGTTACATGGCGCAGCCGACCTTGTGGGCATCGCTCGTGCATTCGCCATCGACCCAGACCTCCCATCACATTGGCTCGGGACTGGCCTCACCGACCCGCAGTTCCCCCGGTTCGACAGGCCGGTCCCGGGCGGGATTACAGCGTGGTACACAATGCGACTTGCTGATATCGCTCGGGGCTCCGACGATCAATCTGCACGTTCGCTCCAGGCGGCTATCAACAGCTACGAGGTTCGCGACCATGACCGGGTGGCAACATGGAAGTCATCGTTCGCCTCGACCTAGGGTCCGGGCTAGGGCGCGTGGGCTCAAGGCTGGCCCGCGTTGCTTTTGTTGTCGCAGCTAGCGCGGGTTGAGTGTCTTTGTGGCTGGGGTCGGGGGAGTCTGGGGT
>JBPCTU010000338.1:0-2683 GCA_051011515.1 Acidimicrobiales bacterium | reverse complement strand
ATGCTGGACGGCACCGCCCATCTGGTCAAGACGATGAAGACATGCCCGGTGCTGATCCTCGTGTGCGGCAAGGCTGTCTACCCGTACCAGTCGCCCCGAGACTCGTTCGTGTGGTCCTCGGTTTATCCGGCCGCCCAGAACCTGATCGTCGCAGCGCGAGCTTTGGGGTTGGGCACGGTGTTCACCACCTTCCAAGGTGTGGCCGAACCCGTCATTCGAGAAACGTTGGAGATCCCCGACGATGTCCACATCGGTTGTGTGATTCCGCTCGGTTGGCCCGACGCAAACTTCGGTCCCGTCAATCGGCTTCCGATCGAGCGGTCCGTTCACCACGACACGTGGCGCGGCGACCTTCGCCCCTATCCGCCGGCGCAGTAGTGCCGCGCCTTCTACTCACCAACGACGATGGCGCGGACTCTCCCGGCATTCACGCCATCGCGCGCGCCCTCGAGGCCGCTGGTCATGAAGTGGTCGTGGCGGCTCCCGCCGACGAGAGGTCGGGGTGGAGCGCTGGTGTCGGCTATCTGGTCGACGGGGTCGAGTTCGATGTCGATCGCGCCGAGGTGCCTGGTGCGCCTCGCATCGATGCTTGGGCGATTGAAGGCCCTCCCGCATTTTGTGTTCTTGCGGGGATGCTGGAGATGTTCGGACCCCGGCCCGATTTCGTGGTGTCGGGTAGCAACCTCGGGACCAATTGCGGCCGGGGGGTGCTGCACTCGGGCACCGTTGGTGGCGCCATGATTGCTCAGAACTTCGGCTTGTCGGCCATTGCGGTGAGCCAACAGGACGGGTCACCGATGTTGTGGGAGACCAGCGAGGCGGTCACTGTCGCCGCGGTCGACTGGCTCGCAGCAGCACCCCGAAAAACCGTGCTCAACATCAACATTCCCAACGCCGCCGTATCGGATCTCTCCGGCGTGCGGTGGGCCCGTTTGGCAGCGTTCGGTTCCACCAACACCGGCCTTGTCGGCATACCCCCAGGCAGGATGCGGATTCAGGTAACGCCGCGCGAGGTTGAGCTCAAGGCCGACACCGACACCCACCTCGTCGACGATGGTTTCGTCACGGTCACCGGCCTTGTGGGTTTTCGTGCCGAAAGTGACGTGAGTCCGGACGCGGTCGAATCCATGGCCAAGTCCCTGAGTGGTTAAGTGCCGCTCAGTTTGGCCACCACGGGGGCGAACGCGTCGAGAGCATGCCGGCCAACCGTCACATAGGAGATGCCGTACCTTTCCCGACGCTCCAGCAGCGTCTCGCAGATCTGATCAACCGACCCGATGAGGCCATGGGGGTAGTTGGCGAGTTCTTCAGGCGACATGCCCATTGAGGGCCCGAGATTTTCGAGCGCGGCTTCGGTGTCGTCGGTGACCACCGTGAAGTACGCACCGATCTCGATCTCCAATTCGTCGAAACGATCGCCGGCCCCCGCGCGGATCCAGTCGAGTTTCTCGTCGGTTCCGTCCGGGGTTCCGCTCGCCAACCCGTGAGCTCCGATCTTGCCGTCGGAGTTGTCGAAGTTGATGGAGACGATGTCTGCCAGTTGGCCGGCGAGGCCAAGGACCCGAGGCGAGCCGCCGCCGATCATGATCGACGGCCCTCCAGCTTGCGGCGACCCCATTCCATCGGTGCCGGTCACATGGGCATACTCACCTTGATAGTCGATCGGGCCACCTTCGAAGAACAGTCGCGCCAGCTCTACGTATTCGACCATCCGGTCGATCCGTTTGCCTGGCCGTTCCATGGGAATTCCGAGCGCTTCGTACTCGCTCTTCACCCAGCCGGCACCGAAACCGGCCTCGAGCCGCCCATCGGACAGGAGATCGATGGTGCCCATCTCCTTCAACAGGACGAACGGGTGGTGATAGTCACAACAAAAGACGCGACAGCCAATCGTCAGCGTCGAGGTCACTCCGGCTGCTGCCATCATGGCCGGAACCGCTGCCACGGTTTGGGGCGGATGGTTGGCTGCGGCGGTTGCCGGACCGTCACCGAGGTAGTGGTCGGCAAGGCTCAGCGTGGAATAGCCGTAGTCCTCGCACTTTCGCGCCATGTCGCGCCACTGTTCGGCTGACTTCGGGGCAAAGGTCTGGTAGCCGAATCGGAATGGCCTGGTCATCTGCAACTGAATATCAGACAAACCCATCCCGTGGCGAGGTCTGCGCTCGAGTGTCGGTGAGAAAGGTTCATCAGCTGCGATCTACTATTGAGGCCAAGAGCTGGAGGAGACCGATGGACCAAGCCCTCATCGATGACATCAAGTCGCGTATGCACTACGAGTTCGCTCGAACCGCGCCGCCTGACGGCTTCCCTGCGTTCCACGACATCCCCACGGGTCGCCACATCGGCGACGAGTTCTACGAGCTGGAGCAAGAACATCTGTGGCCGAAGGTGTGGGTGCCCGCTGGGCGAGTCGAGGACGTCTCCGAGCCCGGCGACTACTTCGTCTTCAAGGATCTCGGTGTTCCCTTGCTCGTGGTCCGCGGGACCGATGGCCAGATCCGCTGCTTCTACAACACCTGTCAACATCGCGGGGCGCCAGTGGTGCGAGAGGATCGTGGCTCGTCTCGTCGCCTCAGGTGCCAATACCACTCATGGACCTATGAGATCGACGGGGGGACGCTCGTTGCGCTGCCCGACGAGAGGGACTTTGTCGATCTGGACTGGGAGCAGCGGTGCCTGCCGC
>JBPCTU010000337.1:0-6713 GCA_051011515.1 Acidimicrobiales bacterium | reverse complement strand
AGCGTCACCAGGACGCCCGTTATGCCGTCCTCGGCGTTCCTTCGCGCAGAGTGGCTCCCGATCTCTTCTATCTCGTTACGGGAGAGAGGATGCGCGAACCGGCTCATATAGGTGATGCGTTTCACTTGCGCCCCCCTTTCGTTTCAGGCCTTTGCACGGTAGTTCCGCGTTGGCACGGTCAGGAATCCGCCCCGAGACGCATCCAGAATCGGAGGACCGCCGGTGTTGAACCACCCGCGATCGTCCGAGTGCGTCAGTCTGCGAGTGTCCCTGCATAAACCTGCCAGGCCAAGGCACTCTTGGCTACGAGGCTGAGGACGAGGTACACCTTCTCGCCGTACAAGTAGTCGGCGAAACGGCCCCGTCGGCGGTATTGCAGCCATTGGTTCAGGGCAAAGCAATTGAAGAGCAGGAACAGCGAGACGAAGATCCCGTACACGAATCCGGGGACACCATCGCTTTCGGACTGGGAACTGATGAGCGCGATGGTGATCGCAATCCAAGGCACGATGCCGACGATGCATCCGAAAGCGAATGGCCACCATGAGGTGGTTTCCCGATCTGGATGGTTGTTGAGCTCCATCATCCAGCCGAAGAAGATCATTGCTGCGTTCACAGCGAACAGGCCGATGAGTGCATAGAGGTTGGTGATACCGGTCAGCATCGCGATCAACACGATCATCAAGGACGCACTGATCGAGTATTCGACCCAACGGGCCGGGTTGATCCCTCGAGTGAGGTTGCCCTGATACCAGCGCTCCCCACGTGGTGTCGCCATCAGCAGATGGTCCACGGCTGCCAGTAGCAAGAACGCGGCGATGGCGAGCGCGAAGCGCAGGTCGAAGAAGACCTTCTCGATGGTCAGTGCAGTGCCGGGTGGACCGCCTTGCACGTCTGCTTGCACCGGTATCGAGAAATCGTTGCTCAAGATCAGGATGACGACGGCCTGGAGCAGGTGGGCGGCGCCTACACCGGTATTCCACCGCCGCAGTGAAGCGAACTGCGTACTGGTCGACATGGACGCCGACGCTAACCCAGATCCGTAGGTCGGGATCTAACCGGCACTGTCGCCCTGTTGTGCCTGAACGGACTCGGGGAGACGTTGACGAAATCGGCCTCCGGGCACCGGTGCTCCAGCCCGGACCAGAGCAACGTGCCAGGAAGGGGAGGAGCCGAGTGCCCAACGCAAGGCGGCAACGTTTCGCCGCCCCCATGTTTTCCCGCGACTCCGTGGGTACAGCGCTGTTATCTCGGCGATGTTGGCGGGGAGTGTGGCGACAGCGGCTTTGAACAGAAGTCGATATCCAAACTTCACGGGAAGAGGTAGCGGTGGGTCGCAGAGGAAGTCGACCGCACGGGCCTGGGCTGCGGTCGGTGAGAGACCGGGGTGGTGCAGTATCCAGCTCGAGAGCTCTTCGGCCGAGGTCGGGAGGGGATCGGCGCCGAGTAGGGCGCCGATGCGCGCCTGCTCGCAAACGAACTGGTCGGCTTCGTGCTGGTCGAGGGTACGGGGGCCGTAAGCCTGAAAGGCGACGAGAAACGAGTCGGTCAACACGTTGTGGACCCATGCCGCCATCGCCGGTTGTCCGGCACTGTAAGGGAGCTGTCGCTCGGAGACTCCATGAACGGGTCGGTGCGCTCTGCGAACGACCGCGACGGCTTCCTCGACCTCGGGAAGGGCGCCGTAGGTGGTCTCGGTGACATAGACCGAAGTCCGGGAGAGTCGACCGAGTGGATCGGTCTTGTACTGAGAGTGTTCGTCCACCCCCGCGACCACTTCAGGATGAGCACTCTGTACGACCAGCGCTCGGATTCCGCCCACGAACGCTGTTACGTCGCCGATGACTTCCCACGAAACCGAATCGGGGCCCAGGAGGCCGGGGTCGCCGCGGTACGACATCGTGTGTTTCAGGGGCTGCGGTCCGTGAGAGAAGAGCGAGCTGGTGGAGTTGACCACCCGGTCTCTCAGCCCGTCAATCAACGCTCTCGACCTCCTTGCCTGAACGCTTCCGAACCGGTGTCGTGGCGACTGTGCTCTAAATCGTCTCGCACGGACGATAGGGGGCCGGGTGGGATTTGACGACTGGGACTTTCTTCTCCAGATCTCCCCGTGCTGATCCACATTCGGATTACGCCCGACAGTGGGATCGCCGCTGCACCGAATGATCTCAATCAGTGGTTCACTTGGCCGATTCAGGTCGGGTGAGAACTTGGGCATACATCCTGTTGATCCCTCTTGCGCTGGCGCTCGGCGCGTGTAGTGGCGATGACGGCAATGGAGCCGCCACCGATTCACGCTCGACGCCGCCAGCTTCAGAGCCGGGTGGGTCGAACGATCCCGCTGACCCCGCCTCCGCATCCGATGGCGAGGCCGAAGCTGACGCTGACGCCGACTCCGGCGCACCGCAGGATGAGGAAGCGTCCGCCGATGACGGGGAACCTCTCTTGCGCGCCGCCGGCAAGGTGACGATCTGTCATCGGACCGAAAGCGAAAGCAACCCTTTCGTCGCAATCACCATCGCCGAGAACGCGATCGGTGGCCATCTCAACCATGCCGAGGACGTGATTCCGCCGACTGAGAGCCAGCCCGGCCAGAACTGGCCCAGCGACATCGTCGACGAGAACTGCAACCCGCTCGAGCCGACACCTGAACCGACTGCGACGCCGGAGCCGACGCCCGAGCCGACGCAGCCACCGATCGATCCGATGCCGACGTCGACTGAGCCGCCGGTGGAGCCGACGCCCGAGCCGACGCAGCCCCCGATCGATCCGATGCCGACGCCGGAGCCGACTGAGCCACCCATCGGGCCGCCGGTGGAGCCGACACCCGAGCCAACACTCGCACCCACGCCCAGCGTGACGCCGCCCCAAGGGGGCGGCGATGGAGGGCCGACCGACGGCTCCGACGGCGAGCTGGCGAATACCGGTGCGTACTCCGGGCGCCTCGCAGTGATAGCCGGCTTCCTGTTGGCAATCGGTGCGGCTCTCATCTTCGGTTCCCGTCGCCGGGAGTCACGCGCTCACTGAGGGTCGTCGCGGGCCTCAGCCGAGGCTCTGCCCATCAGAAGACCCAGCGCGCTCGGAGGGAGAGCTCACGGGCAATCTCTCGTGCGGTCTCATTGATCCGCACGGGTGGCCGGGTCGCCCTTGTGGGTGTACCTGCGATGAGTAGGGTCAGGTCGATATGAGAACCCAGAGCCACTACCGAACGTTGGTGGCTCTCACGCTGTATGTCCTCGTGTCCGTGGGCTGCAGCAGTGAGTCCGAGTCCACCGGTGAACCCCCGCTGCGAACCACACAACCTGCCGTAGCTACAGTCACGGTCCCGCGTTCGACCCCAGCTGCGACATCCACGGGCTCTCCTTCGGTCACAGTTGAGACGCTGAGTGTCCCTCCGTATTTCGAGTCGGGTCCGTGTGTCACCGAGGCTGCCGTTGCCTCGGCGAACGTTCCGGGTAGAGACATCGAGTGTGGAGAACTTGTGGTGCTCGAAGACCGGTCACGACCCAATGGAGCTCTCGTTCGGCTCCCAGTCATGATCGCTCGCACCAGCAACCCTGATCCAATGCCTGACCCGGTGATCTACCTGGCGGGTGGTGGCGGCCACAATCATCTTCGATACGTGGACTTCTTGATGGACAGCGTTGGCGACGCCGTGCTCGAACAACGAGATTTCATCCAGTACAACCAGCGGGGCGCGCCGCTGACGACACCCGAGTTGTCGTGCCCGGGCCTCACGGAGTTTCTTTTTGATCTGGCGGGCGAGCCCATTGACCAGCAGGAGTCGGCCCGGCGTCACACGGCGTTCGTGACCGCATGTCGTGACAGCCTTGAAGCCGGTGGTGTGGATCTGTCGATGTACAACAGCTCCGTCAACGCGGCTGACGCCGATGAACTGCGCCAGGTGCTCGGGTACGAACGGGCGAACTACTACGGCACGTCATATGGAACCCGTTTGGGTTTGAGTTTGATGCGCGAACAACCCGACGGTGTGCGCAGCATCATTCTCGACTCGGTCTATCCCCCTCAAGCCGGCTTCTACACCGAGTCGGGTACCAACCTGCAGCAGGCATTCGAATACCTGTTCACCGCGTGTAGTGCCGATGAAGTCTGCACCGATAGCTACCCCGATCTTGGCGCGACGTTCTACGCCACGATCGAGCGCCTCGACGTCGAGCCCCAGGTCGTCGATTCACCCGGCGGGCGTCTCCTCGTGGACGGTGGCATTTTGATGGACGGCTTGTCGCTCTATCTCTACTCGCCTGAAAACATCCCCCGGGTTCCCGACGCGATCACACGAGCGGCCGGCGGCGACTTGGCCAGTCTCGGAGGGCCACTCGCCGGTGCCATCACCACCTCCGACATCAGTTGGGTCATGTGGTACTCGATGCAATGCCGCGAAGAGGTTCCCTTTGAATCCCTCGAGGACGTCATCGCGCTCGGCCAGACGCTCCACCCCAGCGTCACGGCCCACTACATCGATGGTTTCGCGCGCTTCCACTTTTCCCTGTGCACAGACTGGGGATCGGGCACAGCCGACGTCGTCGAGAGCCTGGCGGTCACCGCCGATGTGCCCGCCCTGGTTCTGGGCGGCAGCTACGACCCTGTGACCCCTGCCCGCTGGGGTCAATCGACCGCCGACGCTCTGCCCAACGCGTACTTCTACGAGTTCCCCCACGTAGGCCACGGAGTCATGCGCTCCACCGAGTGTGGTCTCTCAATAGGCCTGCAGTTCATCGACAACCCCAGCTCTGAGCCGGACACCAGCTGCATCGAGCAAATGGAGCAGGTCCTGTTTCCCTGATCAGGACTCGTGAGCAAGGCCGATGCGTGGGTGAGCCGCTGCGCTTCGCGATGGTCTGCGGCGCCGACGGCTACGAGTGTCGTTGTCGGCGTCCAGTGCCGGCTGCGGGGACTGCGATCAACATCCGGAGGCTTCCAGCTCGCGCGGTAGCACGAGCTTGGTCAACGTGGCGCAGCAACCGTCGAGCCCTGCCCACGGTTCGTCGAGATCTATGCGGGCGAGTGCCGCGGTCGGGAAGCGGACGTGGGATCCCGTGAGGGTGGCGATGAGATCTGACCAGGTCGGTTCATGGCCGACCACTAGGACCGACTCAAATGATTCGTCCAAGCTGCGCAGGTCGTCGAGCACGGCCTCTGTTCCCTTGCCGTAGAACGACTCCACGATCCGCACTGGGCAGTCGAAACCGGCGACCTCCAACACGCGCTCGAGCGTGTCACGGGCGCGGGAGGCCGGTGAGGTCATGGCCAGCGTGGGCTCTGGACCAACATCAGCCAGGTAACGACCGATCGTCTTCGCGGCTCGACGCCCCCGTTTGGCCAGCGGCCGATCGATGTCGCTGTGATACTCCGCGTCCCAGTCGGACTTGCCGTGACGCAGGACCAAGACCGTCGGCATGATCCGAGCTTACGCATTCGGGCGTGGCGACCGCTTGCCATCACAGCCGCGCCGCCAGCCGTCACACGCAGAGCACGCGATGATTCGATGCCCCTATGATTCGCGTCCGCGCTACCGGGCTGAAGGGCCAGGTTTGCACGGGATTGGCTGCGGGGAACCATGCTCATCGCACAACAAGACGAGCCGGCCGAGCCGGGATCGGACATCGAGCAGGAGATTTCGGATTCGGTCGACTCAGAACTGACGGTCGTGCTCGACCGGTGGTCGACCGGACAGGTCGACTGGCCCGATCTCGCTGCTGCAATTGGTGTCATCGCCGTGGCGGCCTTGTTGGCGTACGCGGTGCGGCGCGGCATCCGCCGGTCGGCCCGCGAACTCGACGGGGTGTCCTCGACTGCACTCAACCTCGTCGGTCAGCTCGTGTCGGTGGGCCTTTACGCCTTCGCGATCGCCATCGCGCTTGGCATGCTGGGCTTCACCGCCGGCCCGGTCCTTGTGCTGTTGGCGCTGGGTTTTGTTCTGCTCATCGTGTTCCGGCCCATGATCGCCAACCTCAGCTCCGGACTCTTCCTCCAGCTGCGCGGCTATTGCCGGCCCGGCGACGTGGTCGCCATCGACGGAGAGGTCGGGACGGTGAACGAGGTGAACACACGCTCAGTGATTGTCGACACGGTCGACGGGCGGACCGCGATCATTCCCAATGACAAGGCGATCGCAGCGAAGATCATCAACTACTCGTGGCTCGGACAGCGCCGGTCACACATTACGTTCCGCTTGCCGGCTGACGCCGATCTGGTCAGCAGGTCGGCGCAGGTCCGAGAAGCGCTTGTCGGCCTCGAGAATGTGCTCACCGAACCACCGCCCCGATTGGTTGTCACCGGCTTCGATGGCCCCCAGATCTGGGTGGAGGTTCACTTCTGGACCCGTCCGAGTATCGAGGCCGAGATCGCCGGCCGAGACCAGGTCGGACGAGCGCTAACCGCCCTGTTCCAGGCCGGCACTGCGCCCGGTGACGCATCGTCGATCGTGCAGCTGGTGAACCAACCCAGGTAGCCGATCTCCAAGCCCGGGGCTCCCCTCGTGGTGCAGCGGATCCCGCGATGGCTGGCAGGCGGCAGGCTGCGCCCGCTGGGACAGGGCCGAGTGGTCAGTCGGACCAGCGATCACTCTGCGGACGGGAAGGGAGCCTGCGGTCAATCAAGACGCGAACGAGCCCCAGGCTTGCCGCCTAGGGCCCTGCCGATCGAGGGAACTCAGCGCGCTCGGAGGGACTCGAACCCCCAACCTTCTGATC
>JBPCTU010000336.1:0-3401 GCA_051011515.1 Acidimicrobiales bacterium | reverse complement strand
GGGCATCGATGCGCTGCTGCCCATCGGTGGCGATGACACGTTGAGCTACGGCCTGCGAATGCATCAAGAAGGTGTACCGGTCATCGCCATCCCGAAAACCATGGACAACGACGTCCACGGCACCGACTACTGCATAGGCTTCTCGACTGCGGTGAGTCGCGGTGTGGAGTTCATCCACAACCTCCGAACTAGTACGGGCTCTCACGAGCGCATCGCCGTCGTCGAGTTGTTCGGCCGCTACTCGGGCGAGACATCGTTGATCACGGCGTACCTGGCCGGCGTTGACCGTGCGCTCATCTCGGAGGTCCCCTTCGATGTGGATCGACTGGCTGGCATGGTGACCAAGGACAAGGCCGACAACCCGTCGAACTACGCGATGGTCACCGTGTCCGAGGGCGCCACGATCGACGGTGGCGGACTGCACCTGACTGGTGGCGCTGATCCTTACGGCCACCGCAAGCTCGGCGGGATTGGCAAGGCCCTTGGGGAGCTGCTGAAGGAGCGCACCGGGGAAGGGATCGTGCTGCAGGAGGTGGCATACCTGATGCGTTCCGGTCGGCCGGACAGCCTCGATCTCATGGTCGCCACCAACTACGCGGTCATGGCCGCTGACCTGGCCCTGGAGGGGTCGTCGGGCCGCATGGTCGCCCTGCGGTCGGGAACCTACACGAACGTCCCGATCTCGGTGACCGGGGAGGGCGTCAAGCGAGTCGATGTCGACGAGCTCTACGACGCAGCGGAGTACCGACCCAAGGTCCGCCACGTAGGCGGGAAGCCGATGTTCCTCTACTGAGGTGGGGAGGCCGAGGGCCGACCGCGGGAAACCGGCCGGACAAGTCCAGCCGGTCTCGAGTCCGCCGTTGATCTCATGGCTCAACTTCCCGCGTCGACGCCAAGCACAACCGGACTCCGCCATCTCAGGTGGGGCACCTCAACGGCGCCCACCTATCATGCAACGCCCGAGGTCGGCCTCACCAGGGGCTTTGGTCCCGGCAATCTGACGCTCACTTCTCAGAGTCGGGCGCATCGACGGACGGCGACAGCGCTTGGTTGGGAGATGTGGATCAGGGTCCTGCCGAAACAGGTCGACGGCGCCGAATGCGTGATCGGAGAGGGTATTTCGAGCCGCGAAGCTCGACGTCACCATTGCCTTGCCTGGATCTCGCGCGTTGCGCGTGCCGAAGCCCAGGCTCCGGCCAGGGACACGGCCAGCGACATTGCGACAAGAGCCCAGGCGCGGCTATCGAGGGGGGCGAGATCGAGCAAGGACCGCAGCCCTGGCGTGGTGACCGTCAGCACCTGCAGCACCACCGTTGCCGCCACGACCGCATCGAGAACCCGGTTCGGGGCACTGCGACCGCCGAGTGCTCGGGCCGGGTACACGAACGCCACTTGGGCCAGGGATTCGTAGAGGAAGACTGCGGTTCGGGTTTCGGTTCCGCTGTAGTCGAGGCCGGGCAGGGTAAAGAACAACCCGAGGCCTAGCGCCGCTTTGAGAATTCCCGTACCCAGGATGAACCGCAGCGCAGGTTGGGTGAGTAGGGGCGCTGTGGTGGGTCGGGGCGCACGACGCATCACCCCCGGGTTGCGGTCCAGCCCCAGGGCGAGAGCAGGAGGCCCGTCAGCGATCACGTTGATCCACAGCAGCTGTGCCGCTGTGAGCGGCACCAGCAGATCACCGGCATCGTCGCGAAGATCCAGCACGACAGCGCCGACGACCCCGATAGCGATGAGCAGCACAAGGGCGACGTTCGTGGAGAACAGGAACCGGAGGAACTTCTGGATGTTGTCGTAGATGCTGCGGCCCTCTTCGACGGCCGCGGCGATGGTGACGAAGTTGTCGTCGAGGAGCACTAGGTCGGCGACCTCACGCGTCACGTCGCTACCGCGCACTCCCATGGCGACGCCCACGTCGGCCCGCTTCAACGCCGGAGCGTCGTTGACGCCGTCGCCGGTCATGGCGACGACCTCGCCGGAGTCCATGAGGCGGTCCACCAGCTCGAGTTTCTGCTCTGGAGCGAAGCGAGCGAACACGTCGGCCTGGGTGGTCACGTCGAGCAGATCATCGTCGACGAGCGCGTCGACCTCGTCGCCGGTGACAGTGCGGCGGGCGTCGATGCCGATCCGGTTGGCCACGGCGGCAGCTGTCGCGGGGTGGTCGCCTGTGACTATTACCACTCGGATTCCCGCTTGCTTTGCGATCGCGACCGCGTCTGGGACCTCAGCTCGGGGCGGATCCCAGAGCCACACGACCCCGAGCCACTCGACCGAGCTCGAATCGTCGCCGGTGGGGGACCAGGCAAGTCCCAGTACCCGGTGTCCGGTCTCGGCCGCCGCCTGTATCCGCTCGGTCCATCGTCCACGCTCAGACGCGGAGAGGTCGCTCATATCTAGAAGAACTTCGGCTGCTCCCTTGAGGTAGGAAACGCGACTGTCGTCCTCGACCACGGTGACCCTCATGTGCCGCCATGCGGCGTCGAAGGGCCGTACCGAGACAGCGGGGTACGCATCGCGAATCGCAACGGGATCAGCGCCTCTTGCGGCGGCGTAGCGGTAAAGCCCTGCCTCGAGCGGGTCACCGGTCGAGCCGTTCGGTTCCGCATCGGCGGCGAGGACCATCGCCCGGAGCGCGCGGGCCTCATCAGGAGTGTCGAGACGAGCGACGCGCATCTCGTTCTCGGTGAGCGTGCCGGTCTTGTCGGTTGCGATCACAGTGACCGACCCCAGGGCTTCAACCGCGGCGAGTCGACGGACCACGGCGCGTCGGGCGCTCATCCGCTCGGTTCCCAACGCCAGCGTCAGGGTCATCACTGCGGGCAATCCCTCGGGCACGGCTGCGACCGCGACGGCCACGGAGAAGAGAAGCACCTCACCGAAGCGGTCGAGTCCCTCGACGCCGACGCCAACAACCATCAAGACGACCGCGAGCGCGGCGATGGCCCGAGCGACCCGGTGTCCAAAGCGTTCCAGCCTGCGTTCGAGCGGCGTGCGCTCGTCGGTGACGGCTCCCAGCATGCCAGCGATCTGGCCCACCGCCAATGATGCTCACGTGCGAGTGGTCCGCAGCCAGGTGTGCCCGCGGACGGCGAGTGTGCCGGAGAGCACCTCGGCGCCGGCGCCGCGCTCGACCGGTATCGACTCCCCGGTCAGCATTGACTCGTCTACGAGGAGTGCCGACTGATCGAGCACTTGAGCGTCGGCCGGGATCCGGTCTCCGGCGCTGAGACGCACAACGTCGCCGGGCACGACCTCTGCGGCTGGGATTCGGTGCATTTCGTCATCCCGGCGCACCCAGGCCTGAGGTGCGGCCATGGCCCTGAGCCGGGCGAGGGCGTCCTCGGCTCGGTACTCCTGCCAGACGCCCATGATGGTGTTGAACGCCAGAATCACGCCGATCGCGA
>JBPCTU010000335.1:0-3845 GCA_051011515.1 Acidimicrobiales bacterium | reverse complement strand
GTCGACAGCTCGGGGTGGGCATGGTCGACGTAGTAGCGGGCGCCGTTCGTCAGGACGGCGTTGACCAGGTGGGTCTCCACGTCCGGCGCCATCGAGCCCATTGGCGAGGCTCCGCGCGCATCGTTGCCGGGCATTTCGTCCTCGAAGTCCCAACTGACTCGTGGCGCCGGCCCCGGGGCTCCGGTGCGGTGCGTCTCAGCCAGATAGGCGTTGATCAACAGCGACGACGCCGTAATGGGGTTCGACTCCTCCGCGCCGCGGTGAACGATCGCGTATTCCGTTTCGATGCCGCAGATCTTTGGAATCGCCATGACCACTGTCTATCGCGCTGTCGGGCCTTCGACGCTCGAAGCCAGGTGCGAGTCGTCTATCCAGTGGCTCGAGCGCACTGGGTGCGCCCGCGGCTAGAGGTACTGGCCGGTGGCCACCCGCTCGATCGACCGGCCGCCCTCGGCGTCGTCGTCTCCGTGCACGAGAGTCCTGATGAAGACGATCCTCTCGCCTTTCTTGCCGGAGATCTTTGCCCAGTCGTCCGGGTTGGTTGTGTTGGGCAGATCCTCGTGTTCGCGGTACTCCTGGCGGATCGAGTCGGTCAGGTCGTCCAACCCAATTCCTTTGGGTCCGCCGCCGATGACCCGTTTGATAGCCAGTTTCTTGGCTCTGCGGACGATGTTCTCGATCATGGCTCCCGAAGCGAAGTCCTTGAAGTACATCGTCTCCTTGTCACCATTTTGGTAGGTGACCTCGAGGAACTGGTTCCGTTCCTCGTCGAAATACATCTCGGCGACGGTCTGTTCGATCATGACCCTGATCGCCTTGTCGATGTCGCCACCGCCGAGTTCGTCGATGGCCTGAGCGGCGATGGGAACATTGGCCGTCAGATACCGGCTGAAGATCGACATCGCCGCTTCCTCGGATGGGCGTTCGATCTTGATCTTCACATCGAGACGACCGGGTCGGAGGATCGCGGGGTCGATCAGGTCCTCCCGGTTGGAAGCGCCGATGACGATGACATTTTTCAAGGTCTCCACACCGTCGATCTCAGCCAACAGCTGGGGTACCACCGTGGACTCCATATCCGATGAAATCCCACTCCCTCGTGTGCGGAAGAGCGACTCCATCTCGTCGAAGAACACGATGACGGGCCAGCCCTCCTCGCTCTTCTCGCGTGCACGTTGGAAGACCAAACGAATCTGACGTTCGGTCTCGCCCACGTACTTGTTCAGAAGTTCAGGACCCTTGATGTTGAAGAAGTAGCTTCGAGCTTCGTCATCCCCAGCTACAGAAGGCACCTTCTTGGCAAGGGAGTTGGCCACGGCTTTGGCGATGAGCGTCTTGCCACACCCCGGCGGGCCATACAACAAGATGCCCTTCGGCGCTGGTAGGTCGTGCTCCGCGAACAGTTCCTGATGCAGGAAAGGCAACTCCACCGCATCTGTGATCTGCTCGATCTGCTGATCCAACCCACCAACGTCGGCGTAGCTGACGTCGGGGATCTCTTCGAGCACAAGTTCTTCAACCTCGGGTCGAGGCAGCTCTTCGAGCAACAAGTCGGCTCGGGGATCGAGCAATACGCTGGTTCCGGGTCGAAGAGGCCTACCGACGAGTTCGTCGACCATGTCTACGACCCGCTCTTCGTCGGCACGTCCGACGATGACGGCGCGTTTGCCGTCGGCCAGGACCTCCTTCAGCGTCACGAGTTCACCAACCGAGTCGGTGCTGCGTGACAATACGACATTGAGGCTCTCGTTCAGCACGACCTCGTGGCCCCGGCTGAGATCGGAGACGTCGAGCTCTGGATGGAGAGCAACGCGCATCTTGCGGCCGGACGAATAGACATCGACGGTGCCATCGGCATTCTGGGAGAGGAACGTGCCATAGGCCGACGGGGGTTGAGTGAGCTTCTCGACCTCTTCGCGCAATGCCGCGATGTGGTCGCGAGCCTCTCGAAGTGTGTACGTGAGCTTCTCGTTCTGGCTCACGGCCTGAGCGAGCTGGCCCTTGGTCTCCAAGAGCCGTTCTTCGAGGGTGCGAACTCGTTTGGGAGCATCCTGTGCGCGCCGCCTCAGGCTGGACAACTCCTCTTCGAGGAGGCGTGCTTGGGATCTGAGGGAATTGATCTCGTCTTCGGAGTCCCTCAGCCGTTGTAGCAGCTCGCTCGTGTCGATCGGACCGAACCTCCTGTGCGGACTTCACGGGCAGACTACACCCGGGCCCTACCCCATCGGTGATCGCGACCCCGTATTGAAGGCTGGAGCCAGCAGGACCTGCCGATCAATATTCCCGCTCGAACCAGTGTTTATTCGGCGCCTTGAACTACACTTGAGAGTGCCGATCGGACAGTCGAGCAGCCCGACGGTTCGGCCTCGGTTCAAGGACACCAAAATGGTGCGCTCGAACCGGGCCCGAGCGTTTCCCTGCCAAGGGGCCGCGTACCCTGCTGGACGATCAACAAGCGCTCAAACGGAAGGGCAAAGATGAAGGTCTGGATTGATCAGGATCTGTGCACTGGCGACGGTCTCTGCGAGGAGATCGCTCCCGACGTGTTCACACTCCTCGACGACGGTTTGGCCTACGTCAAAGAGGGCGACAAGATCTTCTCCGACCCGGGTGGCCCCGAAGGCCTGGCGGTTGTACCGGCAGGTCAGGAAGAGGCGACGATCGAGTCCGCCGAAGAGTGCCCGGGAGAATGCATCTTCATCGAGGTCTGAGTTCCGGTCGGCCAATCGAGCCACCGATCCCGCACCGATGCCCGCCCCAGCGGCGGGCATCGCCGCGTCGGGCCCTAATCGGTCTGCTCGATCCGGCGTGCGCTTGTCAGGAAGCCGGTATGGGCCACCATCCGGTGGTCAGGGCGAACGGCATGGCCGTCTATGTGCCAGCCGCGGTTCAGCACCTCGGTCGTGGACACCATGGCATAGGGACCTGTCTCCAGGGCATCTCGGACTCGAGTGGCCTGAAGAATGCTCGGCGTGTAGGCCACGACGACCCCGCCAGGCACCAGGGCTTCGGTGAGGTGCGGCACAACCTGCCAGGGCTCGGGAAGATCGAGTATCGCGCGATCGACAGCGCTCACATGTAGGCCCTCGTACGCATCGCAGATGGTGACGGAATACCTGGCAAGCGCCTCCTCGCCGAGGAATGTGGTCACGTTCTGTTTCGCTCGTTCGGCGAAGTCTTCACGGATCTCGTGTCCGTGGACGATCGCGCCGCTTCGGAGCAACGCCGTCGACAACGCGCCGGATCCGATTCCCGACTCGAAGACCCGGGCGCCGGGGAACACATCGGCCATCAACATGATCGGCCCAATGTCCTTTGGATAGATGATCTGTGCCCCGCGCGGCATCTTGAGCACGAAGTCCGCAAGTGTGGGGCGGATGACCAGGTAAGTCCCTCCCCCGCTCGATTTCACATGTATCCCGGCGGGACCGCCAATGAGATCGTCATGTGCCACCGAGCCGGAATGACTGTGGAACTCGCCGCCGGCCTTCAGCTTGAACAGGTAACGGCGATCCTTGCGATCGACCAACAGGACGAGCTCGTCGACGTTCAGTTCACCCTGGGGGACGGACGACGCGGGATCCAACTAGCTGGCCCGCTTGGCGGCCTTGCGTTGGTCTTTCGCAGCTCGGCGCTCTTCTTTGGCGGCCTTCTTGGCTTGCATCTTCACCTCGCGGGGACTGACAGGTTCGTGGATCACGAAGACCCGTTCTCCGGCTCCCAGATCGCGGGTGTACCGGGGGGTGGGGTCACCTCCCGTTATCAGCCGATCAAGCCAGTGGTATACCCAAGCGAGGCCCCCGATCAGCAGCCATTTTCGGCTGCCGCCGAAGATCCCGCTGTAT
>JBPCTU010000334.1:0-5279 GCA_051011515.1 Acidimicrobiales bacterium | reverse complement strand
GCATCGTCCTTCCCCCCGACAGTGTCGCAGTCATAGTCGACGGCCATGTCGAGTTCCTGGGCGCGTTCCCGACACCAGTGACCGGCACGACCCCAACACCGTCACCAACGCCTGAACCGACTTCACCTGCGGTTGTGGCCCCAGAACCGGACACCGAGACCACTCCGCCCCCACCACCACCAACCGTCGAACGCGAACCGCAAGAGCCCACGGTCCAGCCGTCAACTCCACGCCCCACCGCACCACCGAGCACCGAGCCGACAAAGAGCGCAACCCCACAGGCATCACCGACCGCCACACCCGAACCGTCCCCCACCGCCACGGTGACCGACGAACCGACACCGGCCCCTCTCGATGTGAGGATTGGGCTTCGATCTGTCAACCTCGGCCCCAAGCGGGCGCAGCTCACCTGGGTTGTCGACGGTGCCGAACAAGTCGATCGGTGGCGAATTCGGGCTCGCAGAGGTGACTCCATCGCCACTGTCGCCGTCCTGCGCGAATCGGACCCTCGGAGCATTGTCGTTGCTCGCCCCGAATCGGGTCGGGTCCTCTACTGGGTCGTAGCCCTCGATGCAAAAGGGAACCGTCTCGCCTCGAGCAACGAGGTCGCCGTTGTCCGCCCACGCTCTGCCGACTGAATGAGGCCGACTCGGCGGCTGAGCCGTCTGCGGCTACTTGGCGTCAGCCCAGGAATGGCCGGTCGAGAGGTTGACGTCGAGGGGGACACGCAGATCGAAGGCGTCCCCCATCACCTGTACGGTCAACGCCTCTGCGTCGTCCATCTCCTTTGGGGGAACCTCGAGGATCACCTCATCGTGAACTTGAAGGACGATGACCGACTCCATGCCGCGATCCACCAGAGCGTGATCGAGGTTGACGAGCGCCACCTTGAAGATGTCGGCGGCCAGACCCTGAATGCCGGCGTTCATGGCCTGACGTTCTCCGGCCTGGCGAACCCTGAAGTTGCTCGACGCAAGCTCGGGGATCTGTCGACGCCGCCCGAACAACGTCTCGGTGTAGCCCCGTTCTCGGGCTTCGGCGACGGTTCGTTCCATGTAGTCCTTGACCGACGGAAACGCTTCGAAGTACGCATCGAGAATCTCCGCGGCCTCATCCGTTGGGATGGCCAGGCGCTGAGCCAACCCGTATGCCTCCATCCCATAGGCCAACCCGTAGCTGACCATCTTGGCCTTTGAGCGGTACTCGGTCGTCACGTCGTCGGGTTCGACGTCGAACACTCGGGCCGCCGTTGCCGTATGAATGTCGTCACCGGCCTCGAAAGCGGTGATGAGGCCAGGATCCTCGGCCAGGTGCGCGATACACCGGAGTTCGATCTGGTTGTAGTCGGCCACCAAAAGCTCGCGGCCTTCGGATGCCACGAACGCCTCACGAAAAACTCGGCCGGTCTCGGACCGGACGGGGATGTTGTGGAGGTTTGGTTGATCAGAGCTGAGCCGACCGGTGCGGGCGACAGTCTGATTGAATGTCGCCCTGATTCGATCCCCCGGTCCGACCTCGGCAAGCAACCCTTCGCCGTAGGTCGACCGCAACTTCTCGACTTCTCGGTACTCCAGAAGGTGTTCGACGATCGGGTGTTCGCCGCGCATCTTCTCGAGCGTCTGGGCGTCGGTGGAGTAACCCGTCTTGGTCTTCTTCTGTGGCGTCAGCTCCAGCCTCTCGAAGAGGATCTCTCGAAGCTGTTTCGTGGAGTTGACGTTGAATTCCTCACCCGCATCGTCGATGACCAGCTGTCGCAAGCGGTCGGCTTCCGAGGAAAGCTCGTCACGAAGCGCTGTCAATCGATCGACGTCGACACCAACGCCGACGTACTCCATCTTGGCGAGCACCTCGACCAACGGAACCTCGATGTCGTCGTTGAGCAATCTCAGTCCCTGAGCGTCGAGAGCAGCGAGCATCGGCCCGGCCAGTGCCGACACAGCCAACGCATTGCGGGCCGCGATCTGCGACAGCGGGGTCGATGAGCCGTCGAGGTCGAGCTGACCCTCATCCGCTGCCGAGTCTGAGGGCACTTCGACCTCCGCATACCTGACCGCCAGGTCGCCAAGCAGATACCTCGCCTCAGCGGGATCGAGCAGATACGCCGCGAGCTGGGTATCGAGGACGAAGCGGGCACCAACGATGCCACGTGAGAGGAAGTACCTGACCAGCGGTTTGACGCCATGGCCGGCGAGACCCCGCGTGCCGGTGACAAGTGCCTCGAGGGCTTCGCCGACCTTGGCATCATCCAGAAGGTCGGCGCGCACCCAAGCCACCTCAGCCATGCTGGGGTCGGTGACGAACGCGAGGCCGTCGGGGCGAGCACGCTCGTCGTCCCCGGGCCACGCTGGAGCGATCGCCAGCAGGCCCTCGCCCGTAGCCAACTCCGCCAGCTTGGCCACCACATCGTCAACGGTCTCGATGTCGGTTCTTTCGGCCTCGAGCACTTCGACCGTGGAAACAGGCCCACCCAGATCTGCCTCTAGAGCTTCTGCCAATCGGTCGTAGAGCGTCCGGAACTCCAAGAAGTCGAAGAGCGATCGGAGAGCCTCGACGTCGAACTCCCCCATCCGCAACTCACCGATGTCAACGGGAAGCGGTACGTCCCGCACGAGGACCATCACCTCGGCGTTGAGTCGCACCTGAGCTTCGCTGGCGGCGAGGTTCTCGCGCAGCTTTGGAGTCTGTTCATCGAGCGCGGCAAAGACCCCATCGACGGTCTCGTAGGTATTGACGAGTTTGGCCGCCGTCTTCTCCCCGACTCCGGGAACGCCAGGGAGGTTGTCGCTGGTATCGCCCCGCATCGCTGCATACAACACGTAATCCGATGGAGAAACGCCCGTCCGTTCGCGGATCCCTGCCTCGTCGTACAACGCGTAGTCCGAGACTCCACGTTTGTTGTAGAGGACCTTCACGCTCGGATCCTCTACCAACTGGTACACGTCACGATCGCCGGTGACCACGATGACGTCATCGCCGGCGTCGCGCGCTTGGGTTGCCAGCGTTGCCAACACATCGTCGGCCTCGTAACCCTCAGTTTCCACGATCGGGATTTCCAGCGTCTCGATGACTTGACGCACCAGCCCCATCTGCTGACGCAGGATGTCCGGAGTCTCCTTCCGGCCCTCCTTGTAGGTGGGGATTCTCTCGTGACGAAAAGTCGGCTTGGGAAGATCGAACGAAACCGCGATGTTGTCGGGCCGGTGATCGCGCATCAGGTTGATGAGCATCGACGTGAAGCCGAACACCGCGTTGGTGACTTGGCCACTGGCTGTCGCCATGTCGGTCGGGAGCGCAAAGAAGGCCCGATACGTCAAGGAGTTGCCGTCGATGAGCATCACGGTCGCCATTGAGGGCAACCTATCGCGCTGACAGCACCTCTTCGGCGACAGCCCGCATGGTGGAACGGCGCTCCATCGCTTGCTGTTGAAGGAAGCGATAGGCATCGTTTTCCGACATGCCTTCGGCGTCCATCAGGTGGCCTTTGGCACGGTCGACGATCTTTCTGGTCTCGAGGCGCTCGGCCAGCTCCGCAGCCTCACCCTCGATCGCCCGAAGGTCGCGATAGCGGCCCAGTGCCATCTCGATGGCAGGAACCAATTCGCTTCGCTGGAAGGGCTTGACCAAGTAGGCCAATGCTCCCGCGTCTGACGCCTGCTGGATGAGTTCACGCTGGCTGAATGCAGTCAGTAGAAGCACCGCGGCAAGCCGTTCCTCGTTGATCTCCCGAGCCGCTTCGATGCCGTCCTTGCCGGGCATCTTGATGTCGAGGATCACAACATCGGGTGAGAGTTGGCGCACCAGGTCGACCGCTTCGTCCCCCCGACTCGTCTCGCCAACGACCTCGTAACCCTCGTCCTCGAGCGACTCCTTGAGGTCCAGTCGAATGATGGCTTCGTCTTCGGCGATGACTACCCGAACAATGCCCTGGGCCTCCGGCTGGTCACCCACGCCACCGGCACTCTGCTCGGAGTCGGCCTTCGGATCTTCATCGGACATGTCAGGCCGACAGCTCGTCGAGCAGGGTGTCCTGTTGGGTCTCCAAGTTGCTGATCTCGTGCGCCAGGTCGTCACGGTGACGGCGCATTGCCTCAGCATGTCGAGCAGCGTCTCGGTGTTCCCGCTCGGCGATTGCAGTCTCGGACACCAACGATCGGAGTCGAGCGTCGTCGGCCTCCTCGTCGAAATGGGCCAGCTGTTCCTCGGCGACGCGCAGGTCGGAGCGGAGCTGCTTGAGTCGCCCGCCCAGCTCTACCAGGCGCCGCTCGACCATTGGCTTCGACATGGCTCCCATCTTACGGCGCTGGCGCTGCCGTTCTTCTGCGGCACGGTTGCATCTATCCTTGACGCCAGGTCTTCCTGTTTCGGCCAGAAGGCGCCGAAGACGAAGTCGTCGAAGGAGTTGTTGATGGGCAGATTCTCTCGGTCGTTGGAGCTAGCGAAGGCGTCGTGGCGCACGCTCAAGGCAGACAGAGAACTGCTTGCTCTGCCCCTGTTCTCGTTCGTTGCTTCGATAGTGGTAATCGCCATAGGGGCAGGCCTGGTCTTCTTGGTCGACTACGACACGGCCCAGGGTTTCGAGAACTTCGAGCTGAGCCCTGCCGGCATCATCGTCTTGATCCTGATGAGCATGACGGTGGCCGTAGTGGCCACGTTTTTCCAGGCAGCCATGGTCGGCGGGGCCCGCGAGAGGCTCACCGGGGGCGATCCGACAGTCGCTTCGGCAATGGGTGTCGCCACTGCCCGATTGGCCGTGATCGTGCCTTGGGCCCTGTTCAGCTGGACCGTAGGCGCAGTGCTCCGGCTGATCGAGCAGAACGCAGGTGTTGTGGGCAGGTTCGTGGTCGGGCTGCTCGGAATGGCGTTCCGGGTCGTCACATTCCTCGCAGTACCGATTCTTGTTGTTGAATCGCTCGGGCCCATCAACACCCTCAAACGTTCCGGGGAGCTGTTCAAACGAACGTGGGGCGAGAACCTCATTGCCCAGGCCGGCCTGGGGCTGGTCACGGTCGCGGCCATCATCCCGATCATGCTGGTCGCCGGAATCTTCGGCGCTGCGGTGAGCCCGGTGTTCGGCGTGATCGTTGCCATTCCGCTGGTGGCGGTCGTCGCCGTTGTCATGACCAGCCTCACCGCGATCTTCCAGACAGCGCTGTACCACTACGTGACCACCGACGAGATCCCGAGCGGGTTCGAAGGCGCCGGGCTCGAAACAGCGTTCAAGACAAAGTGAGCCCCTCCACGACCTTCAGCGTCGACCGGTGAGCGATTCGCTCAGGGCC
>JBPCTU010000333.1:0-4647 GCA_051011515.1 Acidimicrobiales bacterium | reverse complement strand
CCACTGCCCTTCGGCACCGACGACCCCGTCCTGGTGCAGGAAGCCATCGCCGCCACGTACGGCATGATCGAGTTCATCGACCACGCGATCGGACGCGTCCTCGACCACCTCGACCACCTCGGCATCGCGGAGGACACGCTCATCATCTTCACCTCGGATCACGGCGACATCATGGGCGACCACTCACTCATGGTGAAGGGAAACATCCACTACCAGGGTGTCGTGCGCGTCCCGCTGTGCATTGCCGGACCCGGCGTCGTTCCCGGCCGCTCGGCCGGTCTCGTGTCATCGGTCGACATCGCCCCCACGATCCTCGATCGGTGCGAGCTCGAGCAGTATCGAGACATCCAGGGCTCGACGCTCACCTCGGTGTTGTCAGGCACCGAAACGTCGATCCGCGACCACGTACTCATCGAGGACGACCTCGACCCGAAGATCGCCGCACTCACCGGGAACCCTGCGCGCATGCGCACCCTGATCACCGACGACCTGCGTTTCACCCGCGACAGCAATGGACACGAGCAGCTGTTCGACCTGCGCGTCGACCCGAACGAGACCGAGGACCGCTCCACCTCCGACGACCGCCGAGGTGACCTCACGACCGCCCTCGTCGACGCCATGATGTCGGTCGACGACATCGGCGGCGGCGTCGGCCGAACCCGCGCCGTGTGACCGGCCGGGGCCGGGCCTGGGAAAGTCGCTCGACACCGACGGTCCGGGCGCTTTAGAAGAAATCGGGGGGAAGCGGGCTTCGAAACCCTCGACGGAGACGGCAGCTGATCGGGGAGCGACGTGATCTCGAACGGGGGTTAGGCGCCAGCGTTGACTTGGGCGAGGATGTCAGCGTAGGTGATGTACTCGGCTTCAGCAGCGGCAGTCTCACCTGGGAGCAGTTGGGTGTAGAAGTCGAGGGTGTCGACCGGGTTGGGAGCGATATCACTGCCGGCGTCGAGGTAGCGGCGGCCGATTGCCATGGACAGCAACTGGTGGCGACGGTCTTCGCTGACGTTGGCGCGGTCAATGGCTGCGACCACGTCGTGAAAGGTTGGGCCCGTCATCGCCCAGCCGCCGTCGAAGGGACGTGGGGCCAGCGCCGAGGGGGGAATGGGCCGTGTCCGAGCGCCGATCGGACTCTGGCTCGCGCCCGCGAAACGCGAGGGTCGCTGCAACTTGTTGACTTCACTGAGGGGTCACCGCCTCAAACTAGCCAGGCAACCGTAGTGGCCTCGACACTAGTAGTTCAAAACCGGACTGTAGTGATCGCTGCTCCGAGTGCTGACTGGAGCCAGCGACTCGCCTAGGTGGGGCTCGTGCGCGAACGTGGGGACCCTACTTCAAGGCATGTGACGAGAGGATTCCCTGATGAACGCGGCTTCCGACCTGACCGCCACAATCGAGAACGATCGTGTCCGAGCGGTCGCCCTCGACTACGTCGAGGGCTGGTACGCAGGCGATGCCGAGCGGATGGAACGCTCGCTTCATGACGATCTGGTCAAGCGCACACCGCTCGGTGGGGATGAGCCTGTCGAGGCTGATCTGCGGGCTGTCTCGAAGGATCGGATGGTCGAGCTCACGTCGAGCGGTGGCGGTAGCGACGTCGCCGATCCGGCGATCGTAGTCTTCGTCGATGACGTGTCCGACGGCATCGCTTGCGCCCGAACCGTCTGCGTGGACTTCGTGGACTACATGCAGCTGGTGAAGACGCCGGACGGCTGGAAGATCGCGCACGTCCTCTTCCGCAGCGCCGATTGAACCGAACCGCCCAGGTCACCTGCGCACGATCCGCCACAACCACTCGGTACGGCACAACGGGGCGGGTCGGAGCCGGCCGATCTTGTCGCAGACAGCCGCTCGGAAGCTCGGCTGTTGCGCGCTCGGGTGCCGGCGAAGTCGAGCACACCTACTGCTCGGAAGACACTCACCGGACTCGATCGAGAACGACGGCCTGGTCGTGGCCGAGCTTTGTCGAGCGCTAGAAAGTGCCTTTCCTGGGCCGGTCAACGAGGCGCGCTGGTTGAAGGCTTGAGCTAGCTTCTGGCGATGGAGTACTCCGACACGATCACGACCCTCGACGGTCTCCGTGAGGTCATCGCTCCCCCCAACGAGGTGGTGACGTCGAAAGAGGTCAGCGCTCTCGATGACTACTGCCGCGACTTCATCTCCCGGTCCCCATTCATCATCATCGCCTCAACCGACGGCAACGGGAGCCTTGACACCTCACCAAAGGGCGACCCGCCCGGATTCGTTCGAGTGTTGGACGATTCCACGCTGGCCATCCCGGAGCGCCCAGGCAACCATCGAGCAGACACGCTCGTCAATCTCGTCCAGCACCCCTTCGTCGGGCTCATCTTCTTGATCCCTGGGACCCGCAACACCCTCCGGGTCCGAGGCCGAGCGCAGATCGTTCGCGATCAGGAGCTACGCGAGTCGATGGCCCTCGAAGGGAAGGTTCCCGAACTGGCGATCGTGGTGGATGTCACCGTCGCCTACTTCCATTGCGCCAAATGCATCATCCGCTCCAAGCTCTGGTCCGAGGAACAGGAAGCTCAGCTCGGCGGCCGGGACGATCGGCTGCTAGCCGAAACCATGGTCAAACACGGCGACCTCCCGTTCTCCGTCGACGAGATGCAAGAGATCATCGTCGACGACGAGGCCAAGCGGCTCTACTAGCCTCGCACCAGCCAGCCGGGATGTAGGACTTTGTTGCGCCATCGCTGGCCGCAACGTGGCTTCCGTCGTGCTCAGCCGGGTTGGCGAAGATGCCTCACCCCCCGCCGAGAACGACACGGCGGTCGGTGCAAACAGCGCCAGCAGCGACCGGCGGAGTAGATGGCGAATCTCGCTCGCCGACTACGGCGACGCCATCAACGCCGCCACGAACGGCGAGCCGGCCATCGTGGTCGGTCACTCAGCCGGCGGGTTCACTGCTCCCTTGATCGGGCGGTCTCACCGGACTACCAGCATCGGATGTGCACCCGCTACAACCTGACGCCGAGCGCTGTCCTGCAGACCGGCCACATGCCCGCACGGGTTGACCCGGACGGTCTCGCGGACGCACTCGCAAACAATCGCGGACGATGTCTTCAAAGAGAACTGAACCAGAACTGGGATGGACCGCGCGAGTTGCTCGGCCTCGCCAGAGGACGCCCTCGACGGGCCCGAGTGGCCCGCCTGCCAGTGCAGGCTTCCAACGTCATCGCAATGCGATGGCCGTATTCGGCGGTTCTGGCGAGGCGACGTGACGCTTGGTTGAGCGTCTCCCCTGGTCAGAAGCGAGCCCGGGACACAAGCGAGCCCGGGACAAGCGAGCCCGGGACAGTGTGTGAGTTCAGGACATGTGCAAGAGGGTGTTCAGGACATGTGCATGGGTGGGCGGCTGATGTGTCTGGATGTCGAAGCGTCAGTCGGTCATCTTGTCGGTCGTGCTCGAGGGCCTGTCCCAGGCCGATGCCGCTCGCCTCTACGGGGTGTCTGAAGCGACGGTGTCACGGTGGGTGGCCCGCTACCGAACCGACGGGGAGGCAGCGTTCGAGCCACGATCGACGCGCCCACGAACGTCACCGGCTCGGCTTGCAGATGTTGTGATCACTCAGATCGTGAACCTGCGCGACGAGTTGACCACCGGTGGTCTCGACGCTGGCCCGGCAACAATCGCCTGGCATCTCAAGCAACGACACCAAACCCGAGTATCGGTAGCCACGATCCGGCGGCACCTGATCGCCGCAGGACGGATCACACCCGAACCCCGCAAACGACCCAGGTCATCGTTCATCCGGTTCGAAGCGGACCTGCCAAACGAGACCTGGCAGACCGACATGACCCACACCAGCCTCGCCGATGGCAGCGACGCCGAAGTGTTGTCCTGGCTCGACGATCACTCCCGCTACGCCCTCAGGGTCACCGCACACAACCGAGTCAACACCGGCATCGTCGTGGCCCAGTTCGACAAAACCACAGGCCAGCATGGGCTCCCAGCCTCGGTCCTGTCCGACAACGGCCTCTACTACACCGCCCGATTCGCCAGGGGCGGAGCCTCGGGGCCCAACCGCTTCGAACAACACCTGATCACCCTCGGCGTCGAACAGAAGCACTCCCGACCCAACCATCCGACCACCTGCGGCAAGGTCGAACGCTTCCAACAAACAATGAAGAACTGGCTCACGGCCAGGCCCCGAGCCGCCAACCTCGCTGCACTCCAGACACTGCTCGACAACTTCGTCGACATCTACAACCACCACCGCCCACACCGCAGCATCGGCACGACCCCCGCCAAGGCCTACACCCGATTGCCCAAAGCCACACCATCGGCCACCAACGCTGACCTACGGGTCCGCCACGACCGCGTCGCCAAGACCGGATCGGTCACCCTCCGCTACCAGACCCGCCTTCACCACATCGGCATCGGACGTGGCCACGCTGGGACCAACATCACCCTCCTCATCATCGACCGAGACATCCGCATCATCGCCACCGACACCGGCGAGCTCATCCGCCAACTCACCCTCGATCCCACCCGCGACTACCAACCCCAAAACACAAGAAACCCGAACCACTGAGGGTTCGGGCCTTGCAGATGTCTCGCGACATCACAATGGTGGCGGGGGCAGGATTTGAACCTGCGACCTTCGGGTTATGAGCCCGACGAGC
>JBPCTU010000332.1:0-2597 GCA_051011515.1 Acidimicrobiales bacterium | reverse complement strand
GAGTCTCGACCGACAAGGGGGAGTATCGCGCCGGCAAGGCCGTGGTCTTGGCCGCGGGTGGCTACCAAGCCAACCCCGAGTTGCGGACTCGCTACCAACCGCGCTCGTTGTCGGATACTCCGTACTTGGGGACCGATCACGATCGTGGTGACGGCCACCTCATGGGCCAGGCAGTGGGTGGTGACTTGATCAACATGACGATGATCCCCCCGTTGATCATGGTGGCGTCGGCGCTCGTCGAGGACTCGATTGCCGTGAACCTGTCGGGGACGCGCTTTCACGACGAGGCGGGTCCCTACGACGACCGCGTTGGCGAGCTCCGTGAACAGGACCAGGGACTGGCGTGGTACATCTTCGACGACCGCGTCGCGCAGCAGAAGAGCCAGCTGATCGATGAGATGCCTTTCGACCCCGCGACCGCCAACACGCTGGAGGAGCTGGCTACTCAGATCGGCTGTGATCCCGTCGGACTCGTCGAGGCGGTGCGCGCCTGGAACGAGACCGTGACTTCGGGCGTCGACAAGGACCCGGCTTTTGGGCGGGTCATCTTCCCTGAGCCGAGAATGGGCATCGTGGAGGCTCCGTTCCACGCAAGCCGAATGGTGGAGGGCATCAACTTCCCCGCCGGGGGTTTCCGCGTCACCACCGATGCTCAGGTCATCGACGTGTTCGGCGAACCGATCCCCGGATTGTTCGCCGTCGGTGACTGCGCAGGCGGTCTGAGCTGCACCATTGGGCTCGGCGGGATGCGAATCACCGGGGCGTTATCGCTCGGGCGGATTGCCGGTCGCGCCATTGCCACCGACTCGGTGACGTCGAGCGAAACCGAGGGTCTTGCCGGCAGCCCGGCACTGCCCGCCAACAAGATGAGGATTGCCGTAATCGATGACTGAGTTCGAGACGATTCCGTTGGCCGAGGCCTTGCTGCGGGGCGCTGCTGAGCATCCCGAGCGGGACTGCATCGTCCTGACCGACGATCGCGTCACCTACGGCGAGCTGGTGGACCGCTCCCGCACAGTGGGGCGGGCGCTGATCGCTCTGGGGGTCGAGCGTGGCGACAGGGTAGGCATCCTCATGGCGAACTGCCTCGACTACACCGACGTTCTCTTCGGGGCCTCGCTGATCGGGGCGATCCCGGTTCTCTACAACGCTCGTTTCAAGGCTCGTGAGATCTCCCACGTCACCACCGACGCCGGCGTGAAGATCGTGCTCACCAACGACATCATCGAACAGCACACCGACTACGTGGAGCTGTTGGAGAAAGCCGAGGTACACGAGGCTCCGACGATGGAGGCGGCAGTGTTTCTGGGCACAGGCGAGCGCGAGGGTTTCATCTCGCGGGAGGCGTTCTACGCCATGGCCGAGACCGTCGACCCCGCTGAGGTCGACGACCGCCATTCCGGCACCGCCATCGACGACATCGCGCTGATGTTCTACACCTCGGGTACCACAGCCATGCCCAAGGGATGTCCACTGGATCACGTGGTCCTTCAACACGCCGGAGCTGTTGGTGGTGCAGATCGGTTCCGAATGGTCGAGGGAGACGTGATGTGGGGGCCGCTTCCGATGTTCCACAGCGCGTTCACGCAACCGTTGAGTGGCACGTTGCACTTCGGCGGCACGTTCGTGTCGATGACCCACTTCGAGGCCGGCGAAGCGCTGGACCTGATCGAACGCGAGGGCGTGACGATCGCGTTCCCGGCTTTCCCGACCATCACGATGCAGCTCTTGAATCATCCTCGGTACACGCCCGACACGTTCCGCGGCGTTCGGGTCATGCTCAACGTGGGACCGCCCGAAGAGCTGGTGGCGATGCAGGAACGTATGCCCCACACGACTCAGGTGACCTCTTTCGGGATGAGCGAGTGTGGGGGTTCGGTGGCTATCTGCAATCCCGATGACCCGCTGGAACTTCGGACGGAGTGCTCCGGCAAGGCGCTGCCCGCCGTCGAGATCGAGGTTCGTGATCCCGAGACTGGTGAGACATTGCCGCCCGGTGAGCGCGGTGAAATTGTCACCCGAGGTCGCGGTGTCTTCGCCGAGTACTACAACGACGCCGAAAAGACTGCCGCGTCGTTCTACGACGGCGGTTGGTTCCGGACCGGAGATCTGGGGGTCATGGATGTCGAGGGCCGCCTCACCTTCCGAGGTCGGTTGAAGGACATGCTCAAGGTTGGTGGTGAGAACGTGGCCGCGATAGAGGTCGAGGGTTACCTGGCAACACACGCCGCGGTGGACTTGGCCCAGATTGTCGGCCTCCCTGACGAGAAATACGGAGAGGTTCCGGTCGCGTTCGTGGAGCTCAAACCTGGTGCGAGCGCGACCGAGGCCGAGATCATCGAGTTCTGTCGGGGGGAGATCGCCAGCTTCAAGGTCCCCCGCCACGTGCGGTTCGTGGAGGAGTGGCCCATGGGCGCCACGAAGATCCTCAAGTACGAGCTGCGCGATCAGATCTGCGCCGAGCTGGGCCTCGGCTGAAAGGAGGCGATCATGTCGTCGGTCATAATCTCGGGTGACTCCCACATCGTCGAGCCGCCGGACATGTACACCTCGGGTATGCCCCAGAGGCTGCTGGAGCGGGCTCCCACGATGCGCCG
>JBPCTU010000331.1:0-2770 GCA_051011515.1 Acidimicrobiales bacterium | reverse complement strand
TGCGATAGCGACGATGGCGATGAGTGCGACCAAGAGGGCGTACTCGACCATGGCTGCGCCACGCTCGGTCTTGGCATGAGCTTTGAGCCAAGTGTTGAGGAAGTTGTACTGGGTAATCACGTCAGGTCTCCTTGTGTGTGGACCCGATGTTGAGCCCATTCTGTGTAGAGAACTTCGACGTTCAGCAGCGCTTCCCTCATAGGCCGTGCGGACCGTTCGCGCGAGTGAAGGGGCAGAATATTTCGTCCGCCGTGTTCCCTTGATTATCGGCTCGAGATCCGGTGGGCCAGGCGCGGAGTAGCGCACACCCTCGGTTGGCCCAGGGCCCGGATGTCCGGGGTCGAAGAACCGCAGGTCCTGGTTCGAGTTCCTTCGACCGAAGGAAGGTGATGGTGCTTCACGTTCTGATGATGTCGTCCAACCAGTGACGAGCGGCAATGGCACAACCCACCAACGACACAATGAGCAGGGGCGACCTGAAGATCCCCGCACAGCCGATCATTTCATGCCGGACGAAATGCCCTACTCGGAATCTTGGCTGAGTCCGAAAATTGGAGAGACATTGGGAAGATCTGTTCGGTTTTGATTGCGGAACTTCCCACCCATGGGAGGAGCTCCAGAATGGTCGAAAATGCAGTCAGAGACCCATCGGCGGACTATGGCACGGACACCACGATTCATGGAAGGCGCAAGCGATCGAAGGCGGCGATCCTGCTACTGGTCCTGTCGATAGAGAAGACGCTCCAGCACCTGTTCGTCACATACGCCTTCGCTGTCGACCTCGGTGGCATCCGTGACTCGGTCGTCATTCACCACGCCCCTCTCATGATCGTCGGATTCGTGGTCGGGCTGCTCTTCGCTGGCTCGACAAGCCTCCAGTTCAAGAACCAGCGAAGCGGATATTGGCTGCTCCTTTATCTAGCGCTCTTCGACTTCATTGCCGAATTTGTTGCCCAAGGGACCCTTGCCATCGAGATCGTCGTCTCCATCGTTGTTGCAACGATCATTCTTCTCACGCTGTTCTTGAACCGGCAGACCTTGTTGAAGGCCTAGTTCACTGCAATGGCCGCACCGGCGATGATCATGGGCCACGCTCCGCCGTAACACCCAAAATCACCCTGACTGACGTTGTCGATATGGGCACGCGGGCCGTGAGCGCGACCTGGTCGATGACTGTCACGGATCAGCCCCCGGCTCGCATGGCTGTTCGTCTGCCAGCAGGGAGCGGCGATCGCGCATCGCCACAATCAACTCATCGACCCGGTCGGTCCGGCCGACCCCCTTGATGTCAGGCCACGACTCGATCTCGTCGGACGCGAAGTCAACCCAGGCCTGCACGAGACGGAATACTTCAACCTGGAACGTCGCAAACAGCACCGAGAGGTGCGTTCGGTCGGGGAACGGATGCCCGCCCTCGAGATAACTCGCGTTGATTGCCACCACGCTGTCCTCCATCTCCCGGGCATCAACGCGGAGTGCCTCGAGGCTCGCCTTCGCATCGTCGCCGGTTCCGTGCTCGGCGAACAACACACGGAGCAGCGCCTCGGCTTCGAGCTGTGGCGGCCCCGGACGAGTCGTCATCCATACCTCGAGGGCGTCGCGCCCCTCGGAGGTGATCTCATAGACGTTGCGAGATCGCCCATCCACGGTCTCTCGCTGCGTCGTCGCCCACCCCAGTTCCACGAGCTTTTTGGGTTCGGAGTAGAGCAGCCGCTCCGATTTCGGCCAGGCAAACCGGAGACTGCGGGTCGCCTGGCGGGTCAGGTCGTAACCCGTCCACGGCCGGAGCGCAAGCAATCCGAGGATTGCATAAGACGAGACGGTCGGTCGCGGGCTCACGCCTTGACAATACTGCATTTTGCAGTACAGTCAACCTCGAGGCGCGCATACTGCAGAATGCGGTACACAGCCGGATGAGAACTTGGGGATGCTCATGACCGCAACCGAAGACATCGACACGTCGACAGCGCCCACGACCGACGCTCTACGCGATTCCGTTCGAGCGATCGGCGTGGAGATCGACCGACGCTCAGCCGAACTCAGCGGGAGCTGCCGCGTGCCCGACGATCTGGGCGAGACGATTGCCCGACAGGGTCTGTTCCGGCAGTTGGTGCCACGTGAACTCGGCGGCGTAGGCGCCACTCCAGCCGAATGGTTCACAAACGGGGTCGAGCTCGCATCCCACGACGCCTCGGTCGGATGGGTCGTCACGCAGGGCGCAGCCGAACTCGGCTGGATCGCGACCGGCGGCGACCCGGCGTGGGCTGCCGAGGTACTTGCCAACCCATTGGCCTCGTCGGCCTCGACCATCGCCGGACTCGGAACACTCACAGTCGACGGCGACACCGGCATCCTCGAGGGCCGCTGGGCATTCAACACCGGCTGCCACGGGGCGACCTGGATCGGCGGAATGTCGGTTGTCCTGCCGGCCGTCGACGGTGAAGAACCCGACCTCCTCCTGGACCCCACATCTCTTCAGTGCTCGGCTGGCTCCAGCTCTCGGATCCATCCGCGAGGTTCTCCGTGGGCGATGCCACCGCAGAGGTCGTCGCTGGCCTCAACCGAATCGACCCGAGCTTCTCATCACCTACCCCTCCGCGCTCCCCCGCCTTCTTGCTGAAGCTGCTGCGAAACGTCTCACGATTCGCCCTCGGCTCGTCCTAGCGATCGCCGAGCCCACGATCACGTGATCGTCGAGGCGGTCGACGCCAACGGAGACCCGGTCGCTGCCGGGGTGCCATGTGACAAGGTCTTCGTCACCACGTTGGAC
>JBPCTU010000330.1:0-3219 GCA_051011515.1 Acidimicrobiales bacterium | reverse complement strand
GGTGGCACGTTCGACATCATCACGATCAACGAGATGGCCGTTGCCGGTGAAATCAGTCAGACGGCGCTCACCTGGGCGGCGATCTCACTGACCGCAGCGGTGATGAGCAAGTCGGGCCAGTTCATCTTGCACACCTGGTTGCCCGATGCCATGGCTGGTCCGACACCTGTCTCGGCCCTGATCCACGCGGCGACGATGGTCGTCGCGGGTGTCTTCATGATCGCGCGTCTGTACCCCGTGTTCTACGAGGGTTACAACATTCCCGGGGTCAGCATCAACGGCCTGGCACTGATCGGCAGCATCACCGTCGTCTTCGGCGGTCTACTCGCCTTTGTCCAGAACGACATCAAGAAGGTCCTCGCATATTCGACCGTGAGCCAGCTCGGTTACATGGTGCTTGCGCTCGGCGTTGGCGCATGGACCGCGGCGCTGTTTCACCTCTTCACCCACGCGTTTTTCAAGGCCGGACTGTTCCTCGGGTCTGGCTCGGTGGCCCACTCGGTCCACAGCTTCGACATGAAGAAGGACATGGGCGGCATGCGCAAGTTCATGCCCACGACGTTCAAGACCTTTGTGATCTGTTCGATCGCTTTGGCTGGAGTCTTTCCGACGGCCGGCTTCTGGTCGAAGGACGAGATCCTCGTTGGAACCGGCGGCCTCGGAGTTGGTGCGGACAAAGCCAACGGCAGCTATCACCTGATGCTCATCATGGGGCTGGTCGGCGCGGCCCTCACCGGTGCGTACATGACCCGCGCGATCTACCTCACCTTCTTCGGTGAGTTCCGAGGTCATGGACATCCTCATGAATCCGGACCTCGCATCACGGTTCCACTGATCATTCTCAGCGTCGTCGCAGTCTTTGGCGGACTCCTCAACCTTCCGCCTGGGTTCTTGGCAGGTAGTGCCGACGACCCGACCTCTTGGCAGGAACGTTTCGGACACTTCGTCGAGCCGTCGGCGGCGTACTTCCCGGCCATCAGTCATGCCGTCCCCAGCTGGTGGCTCGCCGTGATCGCGAGCGTGGTTGGACTCATCGGCCCCGCCATTGCCTACTGGTACTACTTCATCAAGGTCGACGGCCTGGCGAAGGAAACCGGAGAGAAACTCACCGAGCTTCCGGACGGGCTCACGACGACGAACTCATTGGCTGCGACTGGTCATGCCTTCCTCGTGAACAAGTACTACCTCGATCACCTGTACAACGACGTCATCGTCGCCGCGGTCAAGGGCCCGATCGCGAAGGGTGCGTATTGGATCAACCAGAACGTGCTCGACAAGGTCATCGACACCGCGGGTGAGACGTCGGTCAAGGCCGGTCAGGTCGTCTACGACAAGATCGACCAGGGTCTCATCGAGGGAGCCGTCAATGGCTCCGGTTTCTTGTCCAACCAGAGCGGCCAGGGACTACGTCGGATCCAGTCGGGCAAAGTCCAGCAATATGCCGCCATCTTGTTCGCCGGTGCCACGATCCTCGCCGGCATCTTCATAATCTTCGTTTAGGAATCAGGGATACAACCAATGGAATTAATCAGAGAATGGGGACTCTCAGCGGCGATCTTCCTGCCGCTCATCGGAGTCGCAATAATGATGGCCTTCCCGAGGACCGACGAAGCCATGCACAAGATGATCGCCCTCGGCACATCGTTGGTCGTGGCGGCCATCGGTGTGATCCTCCTGATCGACTTCGACTACGACAATGCCGGCCAGATGCAGTGGACGGTCGAACACGACTGGATCGACATCATCAAGACCCAGTATTCGATCGGTATCGACGGAATGTCGCTGCCCTTGCTCCTGCTGACGATGCTGATCACCCCGCTCGTCATCGTGTACTCGTGGAATCACTTCCCCGAGCCGCACAACCCCAAAGCGTTCCTCATGCTCATCCTCGTACTCCACACCGGGATGATCGGAACGTTCGTTGCGCGGGACCTCGTCTTGTTCTTCGTCTTCTTCGAGGTCGTGCTCTTGCCGATGTTCTTCATGATCGCGGTATGGGGTGGCGAAGACCGCAAATACGCCTCGCTCAAGTTCTTCCTGTACACGCTGTTCGGGTCGGCTTTGATGCTTGTGAGCTTCCTGGCGTTGTTCTTCCTTGCCGGGGGCGAGACCTTCTCGATCACCGGCTTGACCGATGCAGTCGCCGAGAACGGTGTCAGCCACAACGCGCAGCTGTGGATCTTCGGAGGCATGGTCCTGGGCTTCGGTATCAAGGTCCCGATGTTCCCGTTCCACACCTGGCTCCCCGATGCGCACACCCAGGCTCCAACACAAGGTTCGGTCATCCTTGCCGCAGTGCTGCTGAAGCTCGGAACCTATGGATTTGTCCGGATCGCCATCCCAATTCTGCCTGAGGCTGCGGTTTCGTGGGCTCCATGGATCGGGCTCCTTGCGGTCATCGGCATCATTTACGGCGCCCTCGGCTGCCTCGCACAGACCGACATGAAACGCCTGATTGCGTTCTCGTCGGTCGCGCACATGGGTTATGTGATGCTCGGCATCGCCACACTGACCGACTGGGGTATCAACGCTGCGATCTTTGGAATGGTCGCACACGGCTTGATCACCGGCATGTTGTTCTTCGTCGCTGGGTCGATCAAAGAGCGGTACCACACCCTCGAGATCAAGCGGCTCGGCGGGCTGCTGGTGCAGGCGCCCCATTTGGGCTGGATCCTCGGGTTCATCACGATGGCTTCGCTCGGACTTCCGGGTCTGGCCGGGTTCTGGGGCGAGTTCCCCGCCATCCTCGCCTCCTACAACCCAGCCAATGGCCTTCCGGTCGGACTCTTCCGGGTCTACATGGTCATTGCAGCGCTCGGTACCGTGCTCGCAGCCGGTTACCTACTCTGGCTCCTGCAGAGGACAGCGTTCGGAGAACCTTCAGAGGAGTTCGCCAACGATCCCCACATCACCGACACGACCCGCGACGAATGGCTCTCGTGGACTCCGCTCCTCATCTTGATCCTCGTCTTTGGTCTGGTGCCGGGTTTGATCTTCAACACGACCGATCCAGCAGTCCAAGAGCAGCTGAGTGAATGCCTCAGCGTCGAAACCGACGACAAGGCCAACTTCGACGTCGGTCTTTGCGAAAGTGATGGCGTAGAAGCCGCGCTTGCCAGCATGGGTGTTGTGTCTACGGCGGACGGGAAGTAGCCGATGTCTTCCGCCATAATCGCCCAGGTGGTGCCGTTCGAGCGCCCGGAGATCGATTGGCATGCA
>JBPCTU010000329.1:0-2688 GCA_051011515.1 Acidimicrobiales bacterium | reverse complement strand
GAGGCCTCCGGCCTCCCGTGGCCCGCTGAGCTGACCGGCCTTGGCCAGTTCAACACCCACAGCTCAACACTCGGCTCTCATACGCACAACGCAAGCGCCGTTCGGCCTACGGCGAGGCCTCCGGCCTCCGTTGGTCCATGAACGGTGGGGCGGCCTCACCCCAGCCAACACTCCCGACCCCTTTTTCAAAAGCCCCAACCACGGTCTCAGACCACCCGGGCCCCTCATACGCACAACGCACGCGCCTGTCAGGAATCTGTGATGTGCGGCTTCAGAGCAACATGGGGCGGATAGCGTCCAACTACTGTGAGCGACTTTCGCACGGTGCTGGTTCGGATCACTGGGCCCGACGAACCCGGCATCTCTGCCGACCTCTTCGCCACGTTGGCCGAGATGGAGGCCAGCGTCGTCGACATCGAACAGATCGTCGTCCGGCGTCGTCTGACACTCGATGTTCTCATCGAAGTTCCACCTGGCGACTCGGCCCTCAAGGACATCTTGTTATTCGGGTTCAAGCGCAACCTCTCGATCGATGTCGAAGAGATCGACGATGAGCCCTCGGAGTACCGCCGGCCTCATGTTGTCACCATCGTCGGGCCCGAGCTGACCCCAACCGAGATCAAGGCGGCCACCGATGCGATCGCCAACGGTGGGGCCAACATCGATCGGATAGTCCGACTCTCACGATTCCCGGTCATGAGTTACGAGCTGAGGATCAGTGGCGGCGACCCCGACCGCATCCGGTCCGACCTCGTCGAGGCCGCCGCCACCCACGCAGGCATGGATGTGGCAATACAACGCGAAGGACTCAGCCGCCGGGCGAAGCGCCTTGTCGTCATCGACGTGGACTCCACGCTCATCCAGGACGAGGTTGTCGACGTGCTCGCGCAAGAGGCCGGCGTCGGAGACCAGGTCGCGGCGATTACCGCCGCAGCGATGGCCGGAGAGCTCGACTTCTCAGAGTCGTTGCGCCAAAGAGTTGCACTACTTGAGGGGCTCGACGAGCTCGCAGTCGAAAGAGCTTGGCGGCGCATCAACCTGACTCCGGGCGCTCGCACGTTCTGTCGGACCCTCGAACGACTCGGCTACACGATGGGAACCGTCAGCGGCGGGTTCACGGTCTTCACCGAAAGAATTCGCAAGGAGCTAGGGATCCGATACGGCCTCGCCAACGAACTCGAAGCCGAGAACGGCCGCCTCACGGGCAAAATCGTCGGCGACGTGGTCGATAGAGCTGCAAAGGCGGAGTTCTTGATCGATGTCGCCAAAACAGAAGGCATACCGCTCGAACAAACCGTTGCGATAGGCGATGGCGCCAACGACCTGGACCTCATGTCCACTGCAGGCCTCAGCATCGCATTCAACGCGAAACCCATTGTGCGCGAAGCAGCCGACACATCGCTTCGAGTCCCGTATCTCGACGCAGTTCTGTTCTTGTTGGGCATCAGCCGCGAGGAGGTCGAGGCGGCCGACCTCGAAGCCGACTTGTGGCCCGGCAATGGCGCCTGACTCACCAGTTCCAGCAGCCGAGCTGCCACCGTTCCCGCCGGGCTTCTTCGACCGCTCCGACCCCACCGCTGACCGGCTGTTCTACCGGCCCACTCGCTTGGTCACCCATATTGACGACAACGCGATCGCTGCAGTGGGGGCGGTCTACGAGGAGTTGGCGATTCGAGGCAGAGTCCTGGACCTGATGTCGTCCTGGATCTCACACTTCTCCGTCCGACCTCGAGAGCTGGTTGCGCTGGGGATGAACCAGGCCGAGCTCGACGCCAACCACATGGCCGACCACACGGTTGTGCACGATCTGAACGAGGACCCGCTCCTACCGTTCACCACAGGGAGTTTCGACGCCGTCACCTGCTGCGTTTCGGTTGACTATCTGATCAAACCCGTCGAGGTGTTCGCCGACGTGGCCCGGGTGCTGAAGCCTGGTGGCGTACTCGTTTGCACCTTTTCGAACAGGTGCTTTCCCACCAAGGCCATCAGGGGCTGGCTTCAGGCCGACGACGACACGCACTGTGAAATCGTGACCCGCTACTTCGAGCTGACCGAGCGCTACCAACAAGCTTCGGTATCAACCCGGATAGCGCCAGGTATTGGATCGGACCCGCTCTACGCGGTTTGGGCACGGACTCCGATCAACTCGTAGCCATCAGCTCCAGCCTCGAACGCGGACGTCGTCTCCATCGGCGTCGTGTTCGCGACCAGCCCACCGCACTTCGCCGGGAGTGTCGGACAACCTCGCGACCAGGTTCTGCATGGGCATCCCGTCGACCTCTATGAAGCACTCCCGCTCGATGGCGTGGGGATCGGTCACAAGACCAGCCGTGTCCAAGATGGGCGCGACCGCGATCTCGTTCGCCTCCAGGGTCTCAAGGACTTCTTGGGCGTCGCGAGCCGAGATCCAGTCGCAAAGAGCTCGGTCGACTACATCGCGGTGCTCGACTCGGCCAGCGAAACTCGCGAACCGCTCGTCGTCGAGCTCCAACAGCTTCATCAGCCGCAGCGCCACCGAGTCAGCCGACGCGCTGAGCGCCAGCCACATGCCATCCGCAGTTTTGTAGGAACCCCTGGGCACGCTGTACGGAAGCTGCGAGCCCATTCTTGGCTGTAGGTAACCGTGGTCGATCCACGCCGCGGCCAGCGGTCCCATGAGCTGCAACATCGAGTCCAGGAGCGAGACGT
>JBPCTU010000328.1:0-5497 GCA_051011515.1 Acidimicrobiales bacterium | reverse complement strand
GCGTCTTGCAGGGCAGGATCGACAACCCGCTTGACGACGTGGGCAAGCAGCAGGCTGCCGAGATCGCCCGCATCTTGCCCTCCGCCGACGTGGTCATCTCCAGCCCGTTGTCGAGAGCTCTACAAACCGCTGCCTACCTCAGTGATTCCGTAGAGATCGACGAACGTTGGATCGAGCTCGACTACGGGGAGTGGGACGGTTTGGCAGTCGGCGACCTACCTCCCCACACGTGGGAGCGGTGGCAGGCAGATCTGGACCTTCGTCCGCCCGGTGGGGAGACCATCCCCGAGGTCGGAACACGCGTCCATGATGCGCTCGAAGAGTTGGCCGGTTCGAACCCGCCGCGCCACACGGTCATCGTTTCTCATGTGTCGCCCATCAAAGCGGCGGTTGCATGGGTCTTGGGTGTGGGCGACGAAATCAGTTGGCGCACGCGCCTTGGTAACGCCTCGTACACCCAGATCGAGGTGTCGAAAGCGCGGCGTGCGCTGGTTTCCTTCAACGTGACCGCTGCTGGATAGCTCTACTGGCCGCCGGCGACAACGACGTTTTGGCCGGTGACCCAGCTTGCGGCATCGGATGCCAACCACACGACCGCGGCGGCGATGTCGATCGGAAGCCCGAGTCGACCGAGTGGAATGCGTGAAGCCATTGCGGGAATCTCGTCCTCGGGAACGCCGCCGATCGTGGTTGTTGCCCTGGTGGGGACGTTTCCTGGCAGTACCGAGTTTGCCCTGATTCCCATGGGAGCGAGTTCGACGGCCATGGTCTGAGTGAGGTTGTTCATGCCCGCCTTGGCCGCGCCGTATCCAGCGAAGTTCACCGCCGCCCGCAACGAGGCGATGGAAGAGATGCCGATGATCGAGGCTCCGGGTTGCATGACCTCCATGCAGGCACGCCCCGCGACGAAGTGGGGCCGGAGGTTGAGCTGAATCTGCGCGTCCCAATGCCATAACGGAAACTCGGAGAAAGGGAAATTGCCCTGGTGTTCGGAACCCCCGGCGTTGGTTACCCAAGTATCCAGTCGGCCGTGGGATTCGACGGTCCCGGCGACCAGGCCTTCGACAACGCTGGGGTCGGTGATGTCGCCGGCACGAACTTCGGCGGAGCCGCCCCTGGCTAGGATCTCGGAGCGGGCATCGTCAAGCTCGGGTTCGGTTCGCGAGCTCAATACGACATGAGCACCCACGTCGGCCAGCGCGATCGCGACTCCGCGACCGATGCCGCGACCGGCGCCGGTGACGACGGCAACCTTGCCATCCATGCGGAACAGGTCGAGAACGGGTGGGGGGTTCAGATCGGTCATGCCACAGCTTGGCAGCGAATCCTGCGCGGTGCTGAGTCGATCACCGGAACCGGCGGCGGGTGCGGGTACCTTCGGACAAGTGTCCAAGCGCGGCCACCTCGTATTACTGATCGCTTTGGCGGTTGTTGTTGGAAGCTGTTCCTCCAGCTCGACCTCACCACCCGAGGCCCTGCCCACGCCGACGCCGACTCCGGTCCCACTGACTGCTCCCGAAGTCGCGTCTGCGTATGTAGAGGCTTGGGAAATGAACGACTGGTCCGCTCTGGACACACTCGTGTTCGATGCGGCCGCCGGGGCCGGGCAGACGCACAGACTGGCGTGGGAAGACATCGACGCGACGGCAACCAGGATCACCGCCGAACCACTCGTAGAGGACGGTCCCAGAGCCAGCCAAGACCTCGAGGTCAAGGTCGAGATAGAGGACCTCGGTAGTTGGACCTACACGACGACCCTTCCGCTGGTTCAGGTGGCTGGAGAATGGTCTGTCGAGTGGACCAGCTCTGTCATTCACCCCGGGATAGTGGATGGCAGGGAGCTCCAGAAGACATGGGTGTGGCCGCAGCGTGGGTGGATCCGGGCATGGGACGACACACCGCTGAGGGTTGAGCGGCCTGTGGTGGTTGTCGGAGTCGAGCCTCAACGAATCGTGGAACAAGAGGCACTGCTGGTTCAGCTCGAGGAGGTTGTGGGCGTCGACGTAGAGAGGGCTATCGAGAGCCTCGAGGCCCCGGGGGTTCAGCCGGACTGGTTCATCCCACTTGTCACGGTCCGAGCCGAGGAGTACGCCGAGATTTCGGCTGAGGTCGAAACGCTCGAGGGTGTTGTTGTCCGTTCGGAGGCCGCGCGGCTTGCGCCAACCGACGAGTTTGCACGCCAGGTGCTTGGCACGGTGGGCCCCATCACCTCGGAGCAGCTGTCGACATGGGGGGAGCCCTACGACAACACGTCAATCGTTGGGCGATCCGGGCTCGAGCTCGTCTATGAGGAGGAGCTTGCCGGTACGCCGTCTGGTGATATTCGGCTGGTCGACGCCAATGGGGATCTCGTGTCCGTGCTGGAGACGTTTGCCGGTCGCGAACCACTGGACCTCGTGACCACCTTGGACGAACAGATACAGGCCGCAGCCGAAACCACCCTGGACGGGGTCGCGGAGCCAGCGGCCCTTGTGGCCATCGATACGACATCGGGTCAGATACGCGCGGCCGTCAGCCGGCCGGTGGATGAGTTCTCCAGAGCGCTGTCGGGCGCATACCCGCCGGGATCGACGTTCAAGACCGTCACTGCGGCCGCAGCGATGGCCGCTGGTCTCACCCCCAGCTCGACCGTGTCGTGCCCTGCGGAGGTCGTCGAAGGAGGTCTGCTCTTCACCAACGCTGGCGGTCTGGCGTTGGGGAACGTCTCGCTCCAGTCGGCATTTGCAGCCTCTTGCAACACGGCGTTTGTAAACGTGAGTGCCGGCCTGGAGTACGCCGAACTAGACGCAGCCGCGGCTGCGTTCGGCTTCAATCTCGACTACCGGGTCGGGCTCAATACCACCGGCGGCAGCGTCCCACAACCAGTCGATGACGCGGAGTTTGCGGCGTCTGCGATCGGCCAGGGACGGGTCACCGCTAGTCCACTTCATATGGCGACCGTGGCAGCTGCGGTCGATGCCGGAGAATGGCTTGAGCCGGTTCTCGTGCTATCTCCAGAGCGTGAGGGCACAAGTCCGCCCGCCCCGATTTCAAGCGAGACCGCCGAGGGGCTGAGATCGATGATGCGCTCGGCGGTGGTCAACGGGACTGGCAGGGCAGTAGCGGGAGCAGGATCTGACATCTCTGGCAAGACCGGGTCCGCCGAATTCGGCGACGATGAGCCGCCGGAAACCCACGCCTGGTTCATCGGGTACCGGGACGGGCTGGCATTCGCGGTGCTTGTAGAGGGTGGTGGCGCGGGGGGCTCGGTCGCTGCACCCATTGCCAACGAATTCCTTGCAGCGTTGCCCGGTTAGTCGTTGCCAGCCGGCGTCGCTAAACCAGGGCGGAGGAGTCTTCGGACTGCTTCGCGTCGATCCGTCGCTTGACCCTGGCTCCGAGGACGGCGAACTCCTTGTCGGACACGACGCCCGACTCATGCAGAATCCGGAGCCGGTCGAAGTCGGCTTCGGGGCTGAAGTCTGCGCCATCGGCTGCCAGGTCGTCGTCGTCGGTGCCCTGGGCTGCCTCGAGCGGCTCATCGGCCAGCGGCTCGGCTTCAGCAACCTCTGCCGGGGGAGGCGGAGGGGGAGTGTCGACCATCGTGGGAGGGGGGGCGTCGACTATCGCAGGAGGCGGAGGCGGCGGCGATGACACATCGGATTCTTCGGAGCTTTCGAAGCTTGACTCCTCGGGGTGTTCGGGCGCTACGGGCGCAAAGGATGCCGCGTTTCCGTTTAGCGTGTCGATCACCCGATCCAAGAAATCGTCGACCTGGGTAGGGAGATATCCACCGCGGCGAACGGTCGTGAAACGAACGTTGTGCACATATGAGACGTCGACTCTGCGGTCGGCTCCCGGCTCGCCTTCGAGGGTCTGAGCTACGACCTCCAGAAATGGATCCACCTGGCCGGGGTCGTAGCCACCGCGTCGAATGAGCTGGAACTTTACGCTCCTAACCTCTGACGCGGTCACTGGGTCGTTACTGGGGTTCTGGGCCATGACCCCCCCAGCTTTCCCCGCGGGGCGGCCGCGTGCAAGCCAACTTGGCCGAATCAGACACAGTCGTGGCCACCGCGACCGTTTTTGTCCGCGATCGGGCACCATGAAGCGGTGGAGAACCGCGACATTCTCGTGATCGGAGGCGGCCCAGCTGGCGCTGCGGCCGCCATGAGGGCGGCGCGCGGTGGTGCATCGGTAGCGGTGTTCGAGAAGGCCGGCCGAGGGCGCGACAAGATCTGCGGCGACGGATTGACCCCGAGGGCGGTGGCGGCGCTCGAAGAGTTGAAGATCGACCTGACCGGTGTCCATCGAATCGACGGGCTTCGGATGATCGCGGGATCGACGCGGCGCGAGCTGGCCTGGCCGGACACGGGCCCGTTCCCACCGTACGGGGCGGTATGGACGCGGCGCGAGATGGATGCTCGCCTGATCGGCGCGGCTGAAGAAGCTGGGGCCGAGGTTCAGTTCGGCACTGAAGCTCGGCCAATAATCGAGGACGGTCGCGTCGTTGGAGTCGAAGCGAACGGAGTCCGATGGACCGCTGACCTGGTAATTGCTGCTACCGGGGCGCCGGGAGCGGTCGCCCGGATGCTCGGCGCCGAACGAGACACCGATGAGCCCTACGGCCTCGCCATCAGGACCTATGTGGAGAGTCCTCGTCACGCCGACAGGCTCTTGGAGGCCTCGTTGGCAATGCGAGATCCCGACGGCACTCCGATACCAGGATACGGCTGGATGTTCCCAGTCGGCGACGGCACCGTGAACCTTGGTGTAGGCGCTCTCTCGACGATGAAGGGTTTCAAGAAGCTGAACCTGAACTCGTTGGTGAACCTGTACCGCGATCACGTACGCGAAGAGTGGGGCGTGGGGGAGTTCCTCGAACGCCCACGGGCCTGGCGGCTCCCGATGAGCGCTCAGCGCCGATCAGGACCAGGTTGGGTGGCGATCGGCGACGCCGCTGGCCTGATCAACCCTATGAACGGCGAAGGTATCGACTACGGACTCGAGTCCGGAATGTTGGCGGCCGACTTGTTTCTCCATGACCCGGAATCAACGCCATCCGCCTATGACGAACAGGTCGGCCTTCGGTTCGACGCGTTCTTGCGGACGGGCCGCAGGTTCTCGTTCCTGATCGGACATCCCTGGATCCTTCGCAACGGCCTCAGGGTGGCTGTGGGGTCCGATGCGATCGCGAACGTCACATTGCAGGTCATGGGCAACCTGGTGGACGATCAAACGCCGGGCGCGAGTGGCTTCGTGATGAGAGCTGCCGACCGAACCTTGGCGGTTGCTGATCCAATTCTGCGGCGGACCCGAGCCGCCGGCTGACGGTCGCTGAGGTTCTAGCGACCGTCGACGCTCCAGTGCCAGGGCTCGGACCACAAATTGTAGAAGCCGAATCGAGGGGCGTTAGCGGCTAGCCACAGGTAGCCGGTTGAGTTCCGGTCGACCACCGCTCGACCGTTGGCGGTGAAGTCCACAGCCAGGCCTGCTTCGTGGTTAGACGACTCCGGGC